>JAAEQP010000650.1 GCA_024231375.1 bacterium
AACCCGTTGACTGTACAGTTCAGTGCCGGAAACAAAACCGAAGGACGCCGGGCCGTGCCCAGCGTCCTTCGATGAGGGGGATTGAGGTTACTACCGGTCTCTAGCGTTCCTTGATGCGGCCACCAGCCGAACCCGTGCTCCGGACAACCCAGGGCTGCTCGGTGCCGGCGACCTGGTCTTCGATGAAGGACAGGACGGCGTCGTACTTCGGGGCATCCTCACGGGACTGGGTCATGTACTCGAGGGCGCCCCAGCGGCCGTAGCTGCCGAACTGGTCGCAGTTGACGTAGTGGCAGAACATGCCCGGAAGGCCGTCGTTCTGGCTGGCGGTCACTTCCCACCACTCGTTGAGGTACTGGGTGTAGAGGGCGCCGATTCGGGGGTCGCGGTTCGCAGCATCGAACAGGGCGTTGATGGCCGGGTCCACGCGGTGCTGGCCGACGCCGACCATGTGCTGGCCGCCTTCGTACATCATCAGCTTCACGCCGTATTCATTGGCTTTGTCGCGCTGGTTGCTGGTCCATGCGACGACACGGGGCAGACACTCGGTCTCAAGGGCGACGAACATCTCGTCAAGGGTCATTTCGCGGGTGCGGTCGACTTCTTCCCAGCCACCCAACTCACCGCCGAAGTAGGCGGCCATGGCCAGGGCATCACACGACTTGTAGGCTTCGCCATAGCTCAGGAGGCACTCGGACGCCCACGTGCTGACGGCCTGGGTGGCGATGACGCGAACCAGACGGTCCGTGCCGCCAAACTCCTCTTCCCAAATCCGGAAGACATCGACGGAGCGGATGGCGGTGTAGTAGTAGGCGCCGACCCACTGGTTGTCGGGGCAGAGGTCCATCTCGATGCCGCGGTCCATGGCGTAGTGGGCCTGGTCAAAACCGTAGTTCCAGACTTCGTTCGACCACTCGAGGTAGACCTTCAGTTCGGGGTTGAGCGTGTCTCTGACAAGCCGTGCGAAGTTGCGGATGTAGTCGTCGTTGGCCATATGAGGCATGCAGAACCAGGGGTCGGCCATCAGGCGGTTGGACAGTTCGCACATAATCTCGACCGGGATGCCCTTCTCGCTCCACCGGCAGTCGCTGGGCTTGGGCCGGTCTTCCCAGTTCACCTGCTCCGAACCATTCGTCTTCATCCAGTCCATGTAGCGAAGCACCTTGAAAGGCTCAGTCTTCTTCAGAAACTCCGGGAAGAAGATGTCGGTGTCTTCGCAGTCTTCGAAGGCCACGTAGGTTTCGGGGGCGACGGAGGGGGCCTGCTTCAGCCAAAGGGTGGTGTCTTCCGTGGAGGTTCCGCCGGGCATGACAACGCGAATGTTGCGCATGTAGTCGCTGGGGTTGGTCGACGTGATGTACATCGAAATGCCGCCATTCTCAGGGACCACGTCGAGAACATGACGGCCGGAGACCGACAGTTCCGTGTTGTACGAGGCGCCGGATCCGTAGTCAACGGTTCCTTCGCCGTCGTACAGCACGATGTACTGGCCCGCGGGATAGCCGTCCGACTGGGCCCAGAACAGCACCGTGCGCGCCATCTGGCCCGGCTCGAGCGAGCGGACCCAGCCGTTTTCGTCGAGATCGAGTTCGCGACCGTCGTTCCAGGCGGCGTAGGTGCCCGAAATCCACGGACGCGAGGTTTTGAACGCGTCGATGAAGGGCCACTCACCGGACCAGTCGGCGACGTCGGCCAGGTTCGTACCGAGGGGAGAGCCTTCGTTTGCGGGGCAGCCAGTGAGGCTGAGGCCAGTGAAGATGGCCATAAGCGAGACGAGCAGCCAGTTGGTCGTGTTTCTTCTCATGTCGTGTCCTCCGAGGCTTGAGGTATTGCGCACCAGTTCCGAGCGCTGTATATGCAACCGGTGTGCCAACTTTGGAGGAGGGGGACCTGGAGGGCCCGGATCGGGCGTATCCACTTGAAAACAAAGGGTATGGCGGGGGCATGGCGATTCAGGGGGATCCGAAGCATGCCAGACGGGCGCCAGATCCTCGCCAGTTATTCGGCGATTGGGCGGCGGAAGACTGTCAACTGATGGAAATTCGTCAGTTTCGGCGGGTTACGAAGCCGTTCGGCGGCCGAGACGGTGGCGGTACACGTCCAGAATCACGGCCAACACGATAACGCAGCCCGTGACGATCTGTTTGGCGGGGTCGCCGGTGTCCATTTGTGTAAGGCCGTAGGCCAGGATGGCGATGATGGCAACGCCAAAGAACGAACTGACGACGGAGCCACGGCCGCCCATGAGGCTGGTCCCGCCGATCACAACGGCCGCGATGGCCTGTAACTCATAACCGGCGCCTGAGTTAGGGTTGGCGGTACCCATGCGTGCCGTGAAGAACACGGACGCCAGCCCGGCCATCAGCCCACTGATGACGAATACGGACCAGGTGATGCCGCGGGTGCGTAGACCGGACAGGCGAGCTGCGTCTTCGTTGGCGCCTACGGCGAGCATATGGCGGCCGTAGGCGGTACGGGTCAGGACGAGTTGCGCCACGACCACCACGGCTAAGGCGATGAAAAACGGGAGTTTAAGGTCGCCCATGCCGATATCGGCGACGGTTTCGATGCGTTCACCAATGTACAATGACTGGGATCTGGTGATGAGCGACGCGCCGCCTCGGGCGATTTCGAGCATGCCGAGGGTTACAATGAAGGAAGGGATCCGCCAGCGGATGACGACGAACCCGTTGATGGCCCCGCACAGGGCGCCGGTGGCGAGAGCGGCGGCAATGGCCAGCGGCAGGGGCCAACCCCATTTCGTGAGGCAAATGCCCAGGATCGATCCGCACAGGGCCAGCACCGACCCGACCGACAGGTCGATACCGGCGATAATGAGAACAAACGTCATGCCCACAGCGAGGAGAATGGCGTCGGCGGACTGGTTGGCGATGGTGGTGAAGGTGGCGGGTTGCAGGAACCGCTCGGTCTTCACGGAGAAGAACACGCACAACGCGACGACCACGAGCGCCATGCCGAGGTAGTCGGTGAGAATCCGGTACCGTGGGCTCTTGAACATGCTGCTACTGGGTCCCGCCGAGTTTGGCGGCGGTGACGAGGTCCACCGGGGTCTCCCGGTCTTCGGGCGCCGCGCCGGTCTTCAGCATTTCGAGGGCATATTCGATGCCGAACACGGCCAACTGGTCCGCGTGCTGGTCGGCCGTGGCCAGGACAGCCCCGTTCTTGACTAACTCCTGGACCGCGGAGATGTTATCGAACCCCACCACGCGCACCTGGTCGAGTTTGCCGGCATCTTTCAGCGCAGCGACCGCGCCCAGGGCCATGCTGTCGTTGGCGCAGAGCACGGCTTGCAGGTCCGGATGCTCCGCCACGATGGCCGAGACGACCGTATTGGCCTTGTTCATCTCCCAATCGCCGGCCTGGCTGCTGACAATCTTCATCCCGGCGGCGTTCATGGCATCTTCAAAGCCCAACCTGCGCTGAATGGCGTTGAATGCGCTGGCCACCCCGCCCACGATGGCCACCGACGCGCCGGATTCGAGTTGCTTGGCCAGGCATTCGCCCACCAGGGCCGCGCCTTTCCGGTTGTCCGGCCCGACGAAGGGGATTACCGCCTGTTTGGCCTTCAACACCTCGTCATCCAGTTTGTTGTCGATGTTGACCACCACGACGCCCTTGTCCATGGCGTCCTTACACGCCTTCACGAGGGCTTTGGAGTCGGCCGGCGCGATGACAATGGCGTCCACGCCCCGCGCAACCATCTGTTCCACCAACTGCACCTGCCGGTTGATGTCCAGTTCGTCCTTAATCCCTTGCACCAGCAGGTCGAACGCGTCCGCATGGACCGCCTGATGGTCGCGCGCGCCCTGTTCCATCGTGGCGAAGAACTCGTTGGCCAACGACTTCATGATGAGCGCGATCTGGGGCTTCTCCGGTTCTTGGGCCGGTTCAGCGGTCGATTTCGGCGATCCGGGAGTTCCCTGGGGCTTGCCACACCCCGCAGCCGCCGTCAACGCCGCCACACACATCAATACCGCGATTCCCCGCGAAAACCTCATGATGATCGTCCCCCTTGGCGTTCCGCCGGGCATCGTTGCGTCCCCGGCGCCCTGTGCCCGACATTGTAGCGAACCCGGGGGCGAAAGTCAGGCGGTCCCGGCGAAGATGGCCGGCAGAGACGCCGGCCCTACCGAAGAGGGTGTGTCTGGGGAGGGAGACGGAGACCTGGCGGTCATGGAGAACCGGGAGTCCGGCGCGCCCTTCGGGACGCTCTTGATCGGCGATCTTGCCCACGTTGCAGCCTGGGGCGCAAGCGTCTACAATCGGTCTTGGCGCCGGGTGTAGGCG
>JAAEQP010000651.1 GCA_024231375.1 bacterium
GACGCTGTTCGCCAGGCCGTAGTCGGTGTCGTTGACCATCGCGACGGCCTGTTCCTCCTCGCGGAACGAGGTCAGGTATGCCACCGGACCAAAAATCTCTTCCCGTGCGGCCACGTTGTCCAGCGAACCCGCCAGAAGCGCCGGCTTCACGTAAAACCCGTCCCGTCCAGCCACTTCCGCCGGCCCGCCTTCGAGCACGGCTTCCGCACCCTCCGTCTGGCCTCGTTCCAGGTAGCCAAGCACTCGTTGGCGCTGCTTCTCGCTCACCACGGGCCCCATCTGAGTGCTCGCGTCCAACTCGTGGCCGACAACGACACGCTTGAGCCGCTCCGTGCACGCGTTGACGAACTCGGGATAGATCGATTCGTGAATCAACCAACGTGTGGCGTCGCAGCAGACCTGCCCTGTGTGGAATGTGATGGCCTGGGCGAGTTTCGTGGCCGCGTCGTCGATATCCACATCGTTGAAGACCACGGCCGCTCCTTTGCCACCCAATTCCAGCTTGACCGGCACCAGGTTCGCGCCGCACGCGCCGGCCACCATCCGGCCCACTTCGGGCGAACCGGTGAACGACATCCGCTTCAAGCCCGGATGGGCCGACAGGGCGGCCCCCGTCGTTTCGCCCAGACCGGGCACGACGTTGATCACGCCGTCCGGAATGCCGACCTCCTTCGCCAACTGCCCCAAGTAAATCGTCGAGAGCGGCGTGTCTTCCGCCGGCTTGATCACCACCGTGTTGCCTGCGGCCAAGGCAGGGGCGATTCCCCAGCCCACCAGAAGAATCGGAAAATTCCAGGGAAAGATGAACCCGCACGGCCCCCAAGGCTGACGCACCGTCCATGCTTCATGCCCGGGCACCGCCAGGGCACTGCGGGGCTCCACGTGTAGCGA
>JAAEQP010000652.1 GCA_024231375.1 bacterium
CGCACGGGCAAGTCAACAGAACGCCCTGAAGGGCGCACTACAAACTGAGAAGCCTGCGAACTCAGTGCGGCTTGGGCGGGATGGAAATGCATTCCCTACGAAGGCGCCCCTACGCCTTCCCTCCCGTCGTGGCGATGCCCTGGATGAAGGTGCGTTGGGCGAGGAAGAACAGGACAATCACCGGCATGGTGAAGATGGTGGCGCCAGCCATGAGTTGCGCCCATTCGCCGCCGTAGCTGGACATGAACTGCTGCAATCCGTAGGCGAGGGTGTACTTGGACGGGTCGTTCACGTAAAGGAGAGGCCCGAAGAAGTCGTTCCACGTGGCCAGGAACTGGAACAGGGCGCAGGTGGCCATGGCGGGTTTCGCGAGGGGCAGCATGATTTGCGCGAAGATGCGCCATTCACCGCCACCGTCGATGCGGGCGGCTTCCGCTAGTTCTTCGGGGATCGTGCGGAAGAACTGGCGCAACAGGAAGATGTAGAAGGGCGATCCGCAGAAGGCGGGCACGATCAAGGGCAGGAAGGTGCCGTACCATCCCAGCATGCGGAACAAGGCGAACACGGGAATCATGGTGACCTGTCCGGGCAAGGCCATGGTGGAGATCATGACGAGGAACAGCACTTCGCGTCCGCGGAATTTGAGTCGCGCGAACCCGTAGGCCACCACCGCGCTCGATAGTACGGCCCCCAGCACATTGGCGAAGCACAGGAACAGTGTGTTCTTCAGATACGTGCCGATGGGCACCGTGCGGACGGCGTCGGCATAGTTGCTCCACATGATGGGACGAGGGATGAGGGTCGACAGGGAAATCGAGGATTCCATGCCCCCTTGGGCGAAGATCTGTTCGTTGGGTTTGAGCGACGTGGACACCATCCACACAAGCGGCAAAATGAACGGGATGCAGAGCAGGATGAGCACGACGTGAACGAACCGCCGCTGGCCGCGCGTCATGCCGGTGAGTGCGTTAGTCGTCATAGCCGAACTCCTTACGCACTGCCAACTCGCGTCCGATTTCCTTCTTCAACCGCTCAATGGCCTCTTCCGGCGTCACCGAGCCCCGAACGGCCGAATCTTCGTTCTGCACAATCCGGTCGAACAGGTAAACCTGATACGGCACCGGCGGCAGCGGCTGCATGTCTTCACTGGGCAGGATATCCAAGAACGTCTGGAACTGGGGATGGTCTTCAACGTACTTGCGGTAGATGGGTGCGTTCGCAATGGCGGGCGACAGGGGCAACCAGCCGCCCCACGTGTAGAACTCGGCCGCCCGTTCAGGTTCGGCGAGGCCGGACCAGAACTTGATGAACTCCCATGCGCCCTCGGGCTGTTTCGCGCCCACCGGGATGATCATGAAATTGCCGTTTACCCAACCGGCGTTCTTCTTCCCACCATCAGGCGGCGGGATGGCCGCGGTGTCGTACTCAAGGTCGGGCGCGAACTTGGCCAACTGCTCCACACGCCACTGTCCGTCGACCGTGATGGTGTAGGACCCGCTGATGAACGGCCATTCCACATTGCCTACGCCCGTGGTGAGGCCCGACTGGAACCGCACCACCGTATCGAATCCCAACTTCTCGCGTTCCCCGGTCAGGAACGACAAGGCACGAAGATTTTCCGGCGTATCCAGCAGCACTTCGCCCGTGTCCCAATCGTAGAACCCGCCGCCGAAGGCCGGGGCGTACTGTATCCACTGCAACGGCAGATACCCCATGCGCACCAGGTCGCCTTGATCGTTGCGCCGGTGCAGGCTGTCGCCCCACGCGACCAGGCCGTCCAGCGTATCGGGGAAGTCGGCCATGTCGAGCCCGGCCTCGCGCAGGTGGTCCAGCCGGACGTAACACGCCCACGCGTTGAGGCCCGTCGTGACGCCGTACAGGTTGCCCTGATACATGCCGATCTTCTGCACGGCCGGATACGCGGTGCGCTTGAACTCTGTCCACTCCTCAGCGGTCATCAATTCGTTCAACGGCACAATGAGCCCGCTTTCGGCCCATTTCGGGATGACTGGGTTCCATTGGGCCATGACATCCGGCGGGTCGCCGCCTGCTACCGCCAACAGGAATTTTGAGTCGGCCGCCGTGCCCGGTACCGACAACGGAAGAACTTCGTATACATCCTGGCTCTCATTGAACCGGTCGACGATGTCTTCCACCACATCCTTCCACTCGGCGGTCCACATGTGCCATAACCGGACGGGAATCCGGTCCGGATACTTGCGGGGCGAAGGGCCGGGCAACGCGAAGACCACCACCACGACCACCACCAGCAACACAACCGTGCCGTAGAGCGCGCCGCGCTGGGAATCGGACTGCCGTTTGTGCTCAGTCGCCATAGTGAACCCACCGGTGATGCGAACGGAAGATGACCAGGGTGAAGGTCATGACGATGACGAACAGAATCCACGCCATGGCGCTGGCGTATCCCATGTCGAGATACCGCCACGCACGGTTGAACAGGTACAGCGCGTAGAAATGGGTGCTGTCTTCGGGGCCGCCTTGGGTCATGATGTAGGCTTGGGTGAAATACTGAAACGAGCCGATGACGCCCATGATGAGGTTGAAGAAGATGACGGGCGTGATCATGGGCAGGGTCACGTGGCGCGTACGCTGCCATGCATTCGCGCCGTCGATGAGGGCCGCCTCGTACAAGGTAGCGGGGATATCCTTCAACCCCGCCAGATAAATAATCATGCTGCCGCCTACCGCCCACAACGACATGAACACGAGCGACCAGAACGCCCACTTCGTGTCCTGCAACCATGCCGGGCCGACAATGCCCAGATTGCGCAGCAATCCGTTAATCAACCCGATCTGGGGGTTGAGAATCCACACAAAGATGACGGACGTGGCCACGACCGGGACGATGGACGGGATATAGAACACGGTGCGGTACACGCTCATGCCCCGAATCTCGAGATTCAGCATCAGCGCCAAGGCCACACCCGCCACGATGCCCACAGGCACCGCCACCAGGGCATACTTGAACGTGATCCACAGGGATTTCCAGAACAGGGGGTCCTGGGTCAAGAGTTTGTGGTAGTTCGCGGCGCCGACCGGCACGGGCGACGACACAATGTCATACCGCGTGAAGGACAGGTAGATGCTGGCAACGAAGGGGATCGCTGTGAACACCAGAAAGCCCACCAGCCAAGGGCTGATGAACGCGTATCCAGTAAGTTGCTTTTTCATGCGTCGCGGTTGTCCCCTGCCCGTGGCAGCCACACGCCATCCGGGACACAGGATTCTAGCGAATCCACCAGTGAGCTTCAAAGTGCTAGCGTGCCAACGCCCATTCTCAGTGTGTAGACCCCCAAAATATATGGTAATATCTCTGTGTCGGCGGGAAAGTGGTTGGGTGCCTGCTCACTGAGTTTTCGAGACTGTCCAACGCGCGTACTGGCGCATGGACCGACAGCACGAACCAAGAACGGTTGTCGGGTTCTGTCGAATTCTCTCTCTTCGGAGGTCCGGTGAAGCAACGGCCTGTTCAGACCGCGCGCTATCTGTCAACGCGCTTTGTCGCGCTGGCCATGGTGGTCGTCTGTCTTCTTGGCACAGCTTGGCTCGTGCAGTTCACGCGTACCTCACTAGGGACTATCGAACAAGTTGAGGCCGACTATCTTCAACTCAACCGCGACCTTCTCAAATCCCATGTCGATCAAGCGGTAGCCTTCATCGACTTCAAGCGCTCTCAGACTGAAGACAGAGTCCGCGAGACGCTGCAGAACCGCGTCCTCCAAGCGTACGGCGTCGCATCGAACGTCTACCACACCCATGGCGCGAACCACAGGTCAGATGAGGTGCAGGGCTCTGTACGCGAGGCCTTGCGGCCCCTGCGCTTCGACACGGGGAGAGGGTATGTCTTCGCCATGGACCTTGACGGCGTTGTTCAGCTCTTCCCTGGCCAAGCGCATCGCGAGGGGCAGTGCGAACTGGACGTCGCTGACACAAACGGCGTGCTCGTAAACCGGGAGATCATCTCGCTTGTAAGCAGTCAAGGTGAGGGATTCGTCAGCTACACGTGGACCAAACCCGGTGTTGATGGGCGGCATCACCAGAAACTCTCTTACGTCAGACTACTCGAACCACTCAACTGGATCATCGGAAGCGGCGAGTATGCGGAGGACATGGAGAGGCACATTCAGAGTGAAACAGTCGAGTGGCTTGAGACGATTCGGTTCGGGAACGAAGGATACGTGTTCGCTTCCGATTGGGAGGGCGTGAGTCTTTCAGGCCCGGCACGAGGCCGAAACATGCTTCACGTGGTGGACGCAAACGGCGTTCGCATTGTCGAGGAGTTGATTCGCCTTTCCCGCTCGGGAGATGGATACCTCACGTACGTGATGCCTCCTCTGGACGGGAAGCGTTCAGCGCGCAAGATGAGTTACGTTCGCGGCATCGGGGATTGGGCCTGGTACGTGGGTGCGGGGGTGTATCTTGACGAGGTGAAGGCAAGCGCCCAGGCCGAGAAACAGCGCCTCCGCCACGCCATGCTCTACAGTCTCGCCGCCATTGTCACCTCCCTCATCGTTGCGCTCGGGATGAGCGGATGGCTCTCCAGAAGAATCTCCCTGAGGTTTTCGTCGCAATTCGCCATCTTTGATCGCTTCTTTGAGAAGGCTGCTCACGAAGACGCACGAATCGAGGAGGAATCTCTTCGTTTTCGCGAGCTTCGCCATCTTGCGGGCGAAGCCAATGTGATGTCAGCCCGCAGGCGCGAGGCCGAGGCGGGGGTTCGCGAGAGCGAGGACAGACTGCGCACGATTCTCGATTCTCTCGGGTCGGGCGTGATCATCGTCGACCCTGATACCCATCGGGTGGACTACGTCAATCCTGCCGCCGCGGAGATGATCGGCAGGGTCAGGGAGGAGATTTGCGGGCTTCGCTGCCATGAGATTATCTGTCCCGGAGAGGATGATCGCTGTCCCATCACCGACCTCGGCAGGGATCTGGATTCGTCGGAGCGTGAGGTGCTGGCCGCGGACGGGAGCCGCATCCCCGTGCTCAAGACCGTATCCAGTGTCGTGCTGGGAGGCAGAAATCGGATCCTGGAGAGCTTCATCGATTTGAGGCACCTTCGGCAGGCCGAGGCGGAGCGGGCCAGCCTCGAAGGGCAGTTGAGACAAGCTCAGAAGATGGAAGCCATCGGGCAACTGGCCGGAGGGGTGGCCCACGACTTCAACAACCTGCTTCAGGTGATCAACGGCTGCACCGAACTTGCCCTTGATGACATCGCCTCAGACGATCCTGCGCATGAGCAGTTGGCGGAGGTAGCCCAGGCAGGAAAGCGTGCTGCCCGTCTCGTGCAACAACTCCTCACATTCAGCCGCCGTCAGGTTATGCAACCCGAGAGCCTCGACCTCAACGACGTGGCCGGCAGTCTCATGAAGATGATAGGCAGGGTCATTGGAGAGCACATTCAGGTGGACTTCTCTCCCGGCCACAACCTGGACAGAGTCTTCGCGGATCGCGGTATGGTCGAGCAATCCCTAATGAACCTGTGTCTGAACTCGCGTGACGCAATGCCCGACGGCGGCGTTCTGACCATCATGATCGAGAACGCACGGTTCGATGAGGCGCGGTGCCTTGCCGATCCTTGGGCCGATCCTGGACGCTACGTGCTTATGAGGGTGCAGGATACCGGTGGCGGAATGGCCCCGGAGACCGTGGAGCACGTGTTTGAACCCTTTTTCACAACGAAAGAGCCGGGGAAAGGCACCGGACTTGGCCTGGCCACGGTCTACGGGATTGTGAAGCAGCACGACGGCCTGATCCACGCCGTGAGCCGGCCCGGATCCGGTACCGCCATGAGCGTGTACTTCCCCGCGTCCGACCAACCCGCGGAAGTATCCGAGGCGGGACCCGCGCCCACCGTCGTCGTCCGCGGATCCGAGACAATCCTGCTTGCCGAAGACGACGCAATGGTGCAGAGTCTTGCCAAGCGCGTGCTCGACGGCGCCGGATACACGACCTTCGTTGTGTCTGATGGACGGGAGGCCCTGAGACTGTTCGAGTCCCACGCCGCTGACATTGACCTCGTACTGCTTGACGTTGTGATGCCGGAGATGAGCGGGCCCGATGCATATGAGAAGATGCGCGAAATGCGCCCGGACGTCAAAGTGCTGTTCTGCAGCGGCTACAGCGAAACCGTGGTTGAAGAGGGGTACTTCTCCGTCGAAGGGCATGAGCTCCTACAGAAACCGTACGGCACCAAGCTGCTTCTCCAACGGGTGCGAGACCTGCTGGACGAATCCGGAACCTGAACAGGACGTCGAAACGAAGACCTCAGCTTCGAGGCTCTGTCGGCCCTCCGCGAACCGGCACCGCTGCGCCCAGCGCGAGCAACAGCACGCCCAGGAAGTACAGGGGGAGCCCCAGGCTACCGTAGGCCAACCGTTCCGGCATGAACATCGCGTAGGCGGTGAACACGTCGGAAACGTAGAAGAGCACGGCGCCAAGCGGGATGAGCCACGCGGCGGGACGATCCCACGTCCCGAAGGCAAGTGCGACCATGACTGAGATGATGGCGATATAGGCTGTCACGAGGATGCGCATCGCGCCGGAAACATGGGGCCAAAGCGCCATGAGTGCCCCAACACCGACCACTGCCGCAACCGCGCCCGTCGCCCAGCAGCGGTGCGGATCAAGCCCGCGAAGGGCGAAGGCCACCGTGAAGAGGATATGGGCGCTCAGAAACGCCACGATGCCGAAGGCCTGCGGGTCGCCCAAGGGCCAACGGAACAGTAGATCGTCGCGCCAACTGAGCGTAAGATCGCCGACCCAGCAGAGAGCAAGCCCCGCCATCATCAACCACCCTACGCGGGTGCGGAAGTCGGCCGCGCCCAGCCCCGCGATCACGAACCCCGTCGCGCCGATCATCTTCCAGGCAAGCCAGGGAAGGTCTAATCGAAGATCGGCAAGGCCCGAGGCAATGCTGGACAGCGTAACGAGAATCCCGATGACGACAAGAGCGCCTCTCGCCTTGGGCCAGGCGGTCGCGTCCTGCACGTCGTGGGTGTGGTGAGTGGCAGACACGGGATATCCTCCGAGAAACTGAATCGTCTCGTCTAGTTCAGGCCGATGCTGAACGCGAAGAGGCAGACGGCGCTATAGTACAAGGGCAATCCAAGGATGGTGTTGGGGAATCCCGGTGCGACGAAGTGGTCGCGCGCGACGAACAGGTCGGAGATGTAGAACAGGATCGCCGCCACAACTACCACCGCGCTGCCGCCGTTTCCGATGACGCCTATCGACGCCGCGGCCATGGCGCTGATGATGAGCATATAGGCAATCACCGGAATGCGCATCTCCGGCGGAAGCGAAGGATGCAGCCAACGCCACACCACGAGCCCGAACGGGATTAGCACGACGAAGCTTGCCAGGCACCACGGCACCGCGACGCCTTGAAGCCAGAAAGCGTATACGAACAGCGCGTGGGCCAGCAGAAAGGAAACCAGCCCAGCCAAAAACGCGATCTTACCCTTGTACACCAAGAGCACGTCACCCACGAAGCATAGCAACAGCCCCGCCAGCACGGCCGCGTCGTATCCGTGATCGAACACCCCGGCCGAGAAGGCAATCACCATGAAGCCCGTGGAAGTCAGGGTTTTCCATGCGACGCGCGACCAATGAAGTTTGTATGTGGTGGCGATGGTCACGACAAGACCGACGACCGACACGACGACGCCGACGGCCAACCAATTGAACGGCATTCTGCTCACTCCGTGGGATTTTTCGGACAATGCGGCCCAGCCGGGCTGGCTGAGACCGGGGGAAGCATAGCCGAAAATGGCCACATGACGCAATCACGGTATGCCAGCGCCCTGGCGCCACCTTTCCCCAGTCACCCCACAAAACTCAACTCGATCCGCGCCGGGAAACAGGCTATTCTAAACGTCATCAACGACGTGTGCCCAATGTGTGTGCCGACGGCCGGGGGGGACAAACAAACCAGATGGAAACCATACGCAGATTCGTCGTCATCATCAACGGGAAAGCTCTCTTGGTGACAATCGCTGCCGTGCTGTCCACAGCGCTCTGTGAGCGCTTTGGCCTCATCGCCGACCTGCCACTCACCCTCATCGCCACAGCCGTGGTATTCCCGCTGGTCTTCTCTATCAGTGGGGCGTACAAGCGCCGCGAGAACGCGTTGACGTACTACAGTTCGATCAAAGCCCACGGCAAGGCGATCTTCTTCGCAACGCGCGATTGGCTGGAAGACCCAGACGAAGAAACACTGAGGAAGGCCCGGGAACTGTTAGGAGACGTGGTTCGTGCCTGCCGGACTCTGTTCGTCGAGCCTATCGAGTCCATGCCAAAGAACGAAGCGCGCGTGTACACCGAGTTTGCGAGAGTGTCGCGCTTCATTCGCGACGATCTTCGGAAGCGAGGCTTGTCGACGGGCGAGGTGTCGCGGTGCAACCAGTTCCTGAGCAAGATGATGATCGCCTTCGAAAGCACCAAGCACATCTATCAGTACCGCACGCCCCGAACGCTTCACGCCTTCAGCAACCTGTTTATCGTCGTGTTGCCGATCGCCTATGGACCCTATTTCGCCCATTTGGCGCAGGACGCATCGCACGGGCTCCATTACATCGTCCCTGTGCTTCTGAGCCTGATTCTGGTGAGCCTTGACAACATCCAGGACCACCTCGAGAACCCGTTCGACCAAGTGGGCGAGGACGACGTGACCATCAACGCAGAGAAATTCGTGGAGAGTCTCGACCTGTAGATAGGACGAGGGATAGGAGAACCCATGAAACCACAGCACTTGTCTCGACGCCGATTCCTGCAGTACGTGAGCGCCGGGGCCGTAGCGACGGCCTTGGGATCGGCCCAGGGTCAGACCGCCGCACGCCCGAACGTGCTGCTCATCCTCTCTGACGATCAGGGCAGCATTGATCTGAATTGCTACGGGGCAACGGATCTCATCACCCCGAACCTGGACCGGCTGGCGTCACGTGGTGTGCGGTTCACCCAGTTCTACGCGGGCGCTCCCGTCTGTTCGCCGTCGCGCGCTTGCCTGTTGACGGGGCGCTATCCGCAGCGCGCTCAGCTCGCCACGAACGCGTGGGGAGATCGCGGTATGCCCGCGGCCCAGGTGACCATCGCTGAGATGGTGAGGGGCGCGGGATACCGCACCGGGATCTTCGGGAAGTGGCACTTGGGCGACGTGCTGCCGCTGAGTCCGAACGAACAGGGATTCGACGAGTTCCTCGGGCACAAGGTGGGGTGTATCGACAATTACTCCCATTTCTTCTACTGGTCTGGTCCTAACCGCCACGATCTTTGGCGAAACGACGAAATCCATTGGGAAGACGGCAACTATTTCCCG
>JAAEQP010000653.1 GCA_024231375.1 bacterium
ATGCGATTGCCCTGCCTCCCCGAACGGCCAGACGGGGAGCCTTGTCTGTTTGGACTCCCCTCCCCACTCCCGTATCCATCACGACCGTGCCGCGATGCAGGAGACGTAGTCGTGAACGACCTCGTAGGGTTCGTGCGACCCGTGCCGGGCGGTCAGGAGCCGGATGAATTCCTGTTCCAGTTCATCGCGCCGTGCCGGATCGACGGCGTCGTAGAAGGCCGTTCCGGCGCCGGATTTCAGGAGGTGTTCCAGGACTTCCTCCGCGGAGTCGTACTGGAACGTAATATCCCCGTCCCAAAGCGTCTCGACCCTGAGTTCGGCAGTCTCGATTTCCTCCCTCACGTGGTCCATGTCGCGAGGGAAGTCGAAGGCCACACGCTTCTCAAGGACGGAGGGGTCGCGTGCGACGATTTCCCAGAAGATGTCGAGCGGTTCCCGGGGCGAATTCTCCTTGTGCACCACGAAGGCCAGCCGCCCGTCTTGCGCCAGCGCCCGGCTCGCGGTTGCGAAGAAGGGCTTCAAGGGAATGTAACCCAGCACCCAACTGGAGAACACGACGTCGAAAGCCCCCTCTGCGTCGAGGACATTCAGGGCGTCCCCAGCCACAAACCGCACGTTGCTGATGCCCGTTGAGCGCGTCCGGCGCCGGGCTTCGCTCAACATGCCTTCCGAGAGGTCTACGGCGGTCACCACGCCGGAAGGCCGCAACCGTTCCGCAAGGAGGGCGGTGGCGAACCCGGTGCCGCACCCCGCCTCGAGCACCCGTTCGTTTCCCGTCAGGGGCGTTCTTTCGACGAGGTGTTCGATGGGTCCGCCGGCCTCCTTCAGCCAGAACGTATCGTAGTGCTCGTGGATGCGGTTGTAGGCC
>JAAEQP010000654.1 GCA_024231375.1 bacterium
ATCCACGCTTCTTGCGAACTGCCCCTCCCTGTAGCATAATCCGAGTTCCCGCTGCTGCGGGAGACTGAACGACGATGCCGTGGTCAATTCCATTCAATACGCCACTTCCATAGGGAGAGTCTAATGAGAGTCGCAAGCGGAAGCCTGGTTTCATCGCTGCATCTATGCGCGGTACTTGCGGGGAGCGCATGGGCGGAGGATGCTCCATTGAAGGACAAGACCCTTGTGGTTTGGGCGGTGCCATCGACCCTGGACCAGGGAGGTGGCAGCGCGTTAACCATCGACAATCTCAACGACGGGTTTGACGCCATCGTCTTCGCCGAACTGACCCCCAAGAAGTGGATGCCGGGCAGCAATAGCTTCTCGCGCACCGAGAAAGACCAAGCGGATTGGCCGGAAGAGACGGTGGCGCAGGGCAAATTCGTCCAGATAGCGATTGTATATAAGGGCAAGCTTGTGATGGCCTACCGCAACGGCGAGCTGTTCGCCAAGTACGCTCACGACGAACCTCTTGAGTTCCCACGTAGCTCGGCCGTTCTCATCGGCAAGCGGCACATGGGGGGCGGCAAGTTCATCGGCAAGGCCTTCGAGGGCACCATCCAGGATGCGCGCGTCTACGACGTGGCCCTGGACCAAGCCACCATCGCGAAGTTGAAGCCCGGCGAAGCCGCAGGACCCGACCCTTGGGCGTGGTGGGCGTTCTGCAAGGGCGACCTGCTGCCCGACCGCACGGGCCGATACGGCGATATCCGACTGAGCGGCGATGTCCGGCTAACGGACAAGGGTCTCGAGCTCAAGGGGAAGGACAGCCTATTCCTGGCCTATCCGGGTTCGGAAGCGGACGCTATCGAGGCGCCGCCAGCCAACTGGCGGGAAGGGGCCGGCGTTCCTGACAGCGTCGTGCTGTCGACGCGGGTGTTCCGCGAACGTCTCCTGGAGGATCCGTGGCGTCCGGGCTACCACTTCGCGGTCCCCGAGGACTGGGGCCGGCCAGGCGACACCAACGGCGCGTTCTACGCCAACGGCCGGTATCACCTGATGTACCTGTACGCGCGCAAGGAGTCGGGGTTCTGCTGGGGGCACATCTCCAGCAACAACCTGATCCATTGGCGCCATCATCCCGATGCCATCGGACCCGGCGGCGGCGATGAAGGGTGCTTCAGCGGCGGCGCGTTCGTCGACGACGACGGCACGGCCTATCTGTCGTACTGGATGTTGTGGGGCGCGCGTGGACTGGGCCTGGCAAAGAGCAGCGACCCCCATTACGACCGTTTTGAAAAGCTCCCCGAGAATCCGGTCGTTGAATCGACGGAGTGGGGACTCACCGAGGTGAAGGACGCCGACGGCAATCCGGTCATCTATGGTTCCGCCGATCCGACCAACGTCTGGAAGAAGGACGGCGTCTATTACATCGCCGCGGGCAACCTGCTTGTGCTCAACAAGTACGGGCGCAAGGAAGACTCGCCGCCCGAAATGCAGGGCGACTGGCTCGACCTGCTGAAGTCCAACGATCTCAAGGAATGGGAATACGTCCACCGGTTCTACGACCGCAATCCGGAATGGACCGACGTGAGCGAAGACAACATGTGCCCGAGCTTTCTGCCGTTGCCTTCCAGTCCGGAAGGCGGCGCGCCCAGCGGCAAGCATCTCCTCCTGTTCATCGCCCACAACCGGGGCACCCAGTACTACGTTGGCGACTACGACACGGTCAATGACAAGTTCATCCTCAACAACCACGGCCGCATGTCGTGGGTGGATAACACCTACTTCGCGCCCGAAGCGCTCATCGACGGCCAAGGTCGTCAAATCATGTGGGCCTGGCTCACGGACAACCCGGATGGCGAGGAAGCCAAAGGTTGGTCGGGCGTGTTCGGTTTGCCGCGGACCCTCTGGCTCGGCGACGACGGAACGTTGCGTATGGCGCCCGTCCAGGAACTCGCCATGTTGCGTCAAGGGGAGCGGAGTTGGGCCGACATCGCACTCGACGACGGCCAGACGCAAGCGCTGGAGGGCGTCGAAGGCGACTCATGTGAGTTGGCCATCACCCTCACTCCCGGTACGGCCAAGCAATGTGGCGTGAAGGTGCGGACCTCGCCCGGCGGTGAAGAGCAGACCCTCTTGTACTACGACGTTGACGCTAAGGAACTCGTGTTCGACGCGACCCAGAGCGGCGTCACCGGCCGGAAGGTCGTCGAACGTGCGCCCTTCGAACTGGGAGCGGGGGAGACCCTCAACCTCCGGGTCTTCGTGGACAAGTCCGTTATCGAAGTCTACGCCAACGACCGGCAAGCCATCGGCCGCCGCGTCTACCCCGGCCGCGACGACAGTCTGGGCGTCCAGATTTTTGCGAACGGCGGTGCGGCTACGTTCAAGGCCGTCACGGCGTGGGATATGATGCCTTCGAATCCGTATTGACTGGGAAGGCGGCCATGACCCGCAACGCCGAAGGGTAGACTGACGGGGCATTGCAGGATCGGGGCCTCGAGCAGTCTGGTGCCCACACGGACCCGCTTGGCGATGGCAGTTGTGGATGCGATGTGAGGCCACCGGAGAGCGAGCGAGCGCCAGCCAGGCAGGCGTCCGCTCGTTTGACTGGCTACTCCGGGTGGTCCGGGTTCGCAACACTGAAGCGTAAGCCGCTCGCCGGGTGGCCGTCGGTGTCCGTTACCCGAAACACGAACCCCCAGTTCTTGCCGCCGTTGGAGATCTTGATCAGGATGGGCGTGGGGCCTTTCGGGAGTGTCACGGGAACAATGTCGCGGTCGAGAAACGCCGCGCCTTCGTGGGGATAGTCGTAGACGAGTTCGTCGCCGATCCACAGCTTGCCGGAATCGTTGGTGCCGATCCGGAGGTGGACGTGCCGCTCTTCCGGCGACGTCACGTAGCACAGGGCGTACGCGCAGACGTTCTCGGTATGATCGAAGACTCTGGTGAGGTCCACCGAGGCGAGCTGTCCTGCTTGTCGATACTCGGACCACCGGATTGTCCCGCCAGCGCCGTCGTACTCGCCGTGCAGGTCGATGCCTTCTTCGGGTGGATACACGGCATCGTGCCCGTCCAATCGGCTGGCGGCGGGAAAAGGTCCCAGCAGCATCCAATGCGTCCGCGTACCGTAATGCTCGCGCAGGCTCAGGTCCGCCCCGTTGAGATGGTCCAAGGCGACGTGCCAACCATCTTCGATTTCCTGACGAGCCCGATTGGACGCCGGGATCAGTCTGACCAACGGGAGATCATGGGGTCCCATGAAACTCATTGCCGGCACTACGCCGAGGTCCTTCGAGTAGTCCCCAAGTCGCAGGTGGCGCACCTGCTCCGCGAGCGCGCGAAGCTTCGGAGTTGCGACCACGTCCTTCCGAGCCATGGCGTGCAGGTGGTCGCCGAAGACAGCTTCGCCCCCGTACTGCTCCAGCCCGCCGCCAACGATAACGTCGCCTCCGTGGTGACTGTAGATCCAGTTGTAACGCCTCGAGATCATCAGAGAGCCCGCATACGCCTGGCTGAACTCGTCCACCGACATGCCGGGCGCATAGACCTTGTCCTGGCTGAAGCCAAAGGGCCACACGCCGGCCGCAATGCTGCATCGTTCACGCCAGTAATCCCACCCGCGTTCGCTCAAGAGTCTGTGGAAGACCTCGGTGCGCGCCCAAGCGTGCCCCAACACGTACCGGATGTTCGCATTGCGGTAGGTGTATTCGCTGCAGCAGTGGACGCCGCCGGGCGCGTCGCGTCGCGCCGCCTCCTCGATCCAGGCGGCCTGGATGTGAGCGCCCAGCGTCAGGCCCTGTTCCGGCAACGTCAGCAAGACAACGTCGGGAAACTCATCGAAGAGCGCCTGAATAGCTCCGGTCATTCGTTTTCGGATCTGCGCCACCAAGTCTCTGCGCGAGTAGCCGTCGTACGAGTAGCCTTCCCAGTCAAACGCGTACTGTTCGTTGATGTACTCGATATCGAGTGCGATGCCCGTGCATCCCGAGTCCCGTGCGAAAACGCCGAATTGCCGGAAGTTGTTCTCGATGCGCTGCCAGGCGGTGTCGTTGAACCATTCGAAATGGTTGTCGAACGCGATCTTGAGAAAGGTTTCCATACCCAACTCGCGGCAGACCGCGTTGGCCTGTTTCGTCTTCTGAAACGTCTCGTCGCTTTCACCGATGGTCCACGGTTTCCCGTCGGTGGCCCAGACGTCGTCCGACCATTCCCGCACGACCTTGTTGAGAAAGAAGCCGTCTATGCCGAGCCGTTGCCATTCCTCGGCATGGGCGATGATATTGTCCGGCGTGGCAGAGAACACGAGCGTCTTGGGCGGAGAGGACGGCTCGCCTTGACCGTACGTCAATCCCGGCTCGGCCTCGCGAGCGGCATCCTGAAGAGAACGCGTCGGCGCGACCGGGAGAGACGTGCCGGGCACTGCCAGAGACATCAGAAGCAAACAAGCGAGAAGTCTGAGATGCATGCGGCCCCCCGGGTCGTTCTCACTGGATCGAGACCACGGAGTGGGTGGATGAACACGTGGCCCGAATCTCTATCCGGAAGCGGGAATCCTGGTCACAAGTATGCCTCAACGGAACGCGCATCTCAACGGGAGGCAGAGGCCTATTGAGCACTCCAAACGGACACCTGCCACCTCCCATCGCGCGAGACTGCTGTCCAAGTGGATGACACGCACGCTGAGCGGGGCATGTCGACGGAAACCAATCGTCTTCTCCCGGACGGAGCCCCGTTCCTTGCGGATGGGGGGGGGCGTCCTCTAGACTGCCTGTAGGGAAACTCACTCACGGATATGGAGATAGCTCGGATGAAACGAGTGTTGATTACGGGGGCGGCGGGATTCATTGGTTCGCACCTGGCCGACCGGCTGCTTGCGCGTGGCGACACTGTCGCGGGGGTGGACAATTTCGACCCCTTTTACGACCCGGCCATCAAACGCCGCAACCTTGCTGGAGCGCTGGCGCACAAGGCCTACGAGTTCTACGAACTCGACATCCGCGACCAAGCAAGGGTGACGGAGTTGTTCGAGGCGGTGAGGCCCGATGTGGTGGTCCATCTTGCAGCCCGCGCCGGGGTGCGTCCGTCGCTCGAGGATCCCAACCTCTATCACAAAGTGAACATCATCGGTTCCCAGCACATCCTGGATGCATGCCGCGCCTACGAACCCTCGCACCTGGTCTTCGCGTCCAGTTCGTCCGTTTACGGTGGATCGACCGACGTGCCCTTCACCGAGGAGAACCCGGTGGCCCGGCCGGTGAGTCCCTATGCCGCCACGAAACGCATGAACGAACTGATGGGGCACGTGTACCACCACGTGTACGGGTTGCGCGTGACCATGCTCCGGTTTTTCACCGTGTACGGTCCGCGGCAGCGCCCCGAGATGGCCATCCACAAGTTCACGCGGCTCATCGACAACGGTGAACCCATCCCCATGTTCGGCGACGGGACCTCCCAACGCGACTACACCTTCGTCGACGACATCATGGACGGGTTGACCAAGGCTGTGGACACGCCCTTCGACTTTGAAATCTTCAATCTGGGCGAAAGCCGGACCACGGCCCTCAAGGACCTTATCGCGATGATCGCCGGCGCTCTGGGCAAAGAGGTCCAGATCAAGAACCTGCCATTTCAGTCGTCCGACATGGTTGTGACCTACGCCAATATCGACAAGGCCCGCCGCATGCTCGGGTATGCCCCGTGCGTCCAGATTGAGGAAGGCGTCGAGCGTTTTGTAGCGTGGTACAGGGAACAATCGAAACTCACGTGATCGATACGGCCCCTTTTGCGCATTTAGGTATAGACAGGCCGACAGGTTAGGCATGACGCCTAACGGCGGAGGGGGCGCAGGTCTGTCCTGTGTGGGAGGTGACGCAAATGGATCCCTTGATACACACCATCCGGAAGGTCAGGCTTCGGCTGACGATCATCCAGTGGATCGAGTTGACGGTGCGCGGGCTCATGGCCGCCACGTGCGCGGCCTGCCTGTGGCTGGTGGTCACGCGCCTGTTCCCCCAACTGGGCGACCACGCGATTCCCGGCGCCGTTCTGCTGCTGCTCGGGTTCCTGTTCGGAATCGTCGGCGCCATGGCATGGCGTCCCTCGATGCTGCGGTCTGCCTTGGCCGCGGACGGGCACCTGGGCCTGAAGGAACGCGTCACCAGTTCCTACGAACTCGCCGACCGGAAGGACGGGATGTTCGCCGCTCTCCATGAAGACGCGCGTAACGTCGTTAATTCCATCCATTTAGGGAAGGCGTTCCCGGTCCATCCGCCCCGATTGGCCCGATGGCTGGCTGTGGCGCTCGCCGTATACGGTCTCGGCGCTCTATTTCTCCCCGAATTCGACCTGCTCGGGTACCGCGAGATGCAGGAACAGATTCAGAAACAGACCCAGGCGAAGCGCGTGTTCGCGGATCGCCTGCGCAATTCGGCGCGGCCGCTGCGTGACGAGAACGACCCCGAGGTGGGTGACCTGGCCGCGATGGCGGAAGCGGTCGAGCGTATCGCCGAAGCCGTTGAAATGGGCGAATTGACCGAGAAACAGGCCGTGGCCAAGCTTTCCGACGTGGCCGCGGACATGGCCTCCGAGCGCGAGCAATTGGCGGCGAAGACACCCGCGCCCAACCTCCGTGGCGACACCAGCGAACTTGGCGCCATGGCAGGCATTGCCGACGATATGGAGAACGGCCGGTTTGATGACGCCGCCGAGAAGCTGGCGGAGATGAAGGAAAAACTCGAGTCGGGCGCGATGTCCGCCGAAGACGCCCAGAGTCTTGCCGCGGACATGAAGAAGATGGCCGACATGCTGGGCGGCGAGAACACGGCGTTGGGCGAAGCGTTGGCCAAGGCCGCTACGGGTCTCAGCGCGGGCAACATGAGCCAAATGGATATGGGACAGGCGCTTAAGGCCATGGAAGGCATGCAGGCGTCCCTTGGCGATATGGCATCCATGATGGCCCAGATGGAGGCCATGGATAGCGCCATGAACGGGTTCGGGGAGGCCCAGTCCGAATTGCTGGGTCGGCAACTCGCCGAGCAGTTCGCAGGGCAGGGGTTCCAGCCCGGCCAAGGATGGGGCGAGTCGAACGGCGGACTCGGCGGGCCCGGCCGAGGCCGAGGCAATCAGATCGGCGACCTGCCTGACACCGAGGGCGCATTGGAAGAATCCATGCTGCCCGGTGACATGACCCAGGGTAAGATCCTGGCCAGTATCATGCAGCGCGCCGCACCCGATGGCGACGAGCAGTCGACCATCGAATTCAAGACGGAGGCCTTGGTGCAGATTCAGGCTCAGGCCGAGCAGGCGCTGACGAAGGAAGAGATCCCGCCGGGCGCCAAGGAATTCGTGAAGAACTACTTTGGCTCACTGGAGCCCGATCGGCGCGGTCCCGTGGCCCGGCCGAAGCCGGTGGAGGAGTAGTACGGTGGGCATGAGTCGGAGACAGTTCATCATCTTCGCGGCGGCAGTCGCCACCGGCACGGCCTGTCGAGGTCCGGCTGGTCCCGGTGACGTCGATGCGCTCGTGTGGGGGCAGCCGGGCAAACACCGCGACGGTGACTTCCAGAAGCCCCGCGCGGTCCATGCCACGAACGACGAGTTGTACGTGGTCGACGTCACGGGCCGGATCCAGGTGTTTGACCACGACGGCCAGTTCTTGCGCAAGTGGGCGATACCGGACCATACCAACGGCACCCCGACCGCTATTCGTTACACGGCCGACGGGCGGGTGGTCGTTCCCGACACGCATTGGAGTCGGATTCTCGAGTACACGCCTGAAGGCGAGTTGCTCCACCAGTGGGGCGGCTACGGTACGGGCGAGAACGAGTTCATCTATCCCACCTGTGCCGCCATCGCCGGTGACGGGTCCTACTTCGTTTCCGAATACGGCATGGGCGCGGAACGGGTTCACATCTTCGACAAGGATCGCCGGTTTGTCCGCCAATGGGGCGAACACGGCGGCGAGGAAGGGCACTTCTCCCGTGCCATGGCCCTGGACCTCGGCAAAGACGGCACGGTGTACGTCTGCGACACAGCCAACCATCGCGTTCAGTGTTTCTCGCCCGACGGCACGTTCCTGCGCGTCTTCGGTGAGGCGGGCACCGAACCCGGTTCGTTGAAGTTTCCCTACGACATGGTCGTGGCCCCGGACGGTTCCCTGATTCTGTGCGAATACGGGACCCATCGTCTGTCGCGCTTCACGCCGGATGGCGAGTTGATAGCGTGTTTCGGCAAAGCCGGCCGCGGCCCCGGCGAGTTCAACGCACCCCGCGGCGTGACCGTATCCCCGAACGGAGTGGTATTCGTTGCTGACACAGACAACCACCGTATCCAGCGGCTGGCCTTGGAGGACATCGCATGACGATCTTCCCGAGGTTCGCGTATCCGTGGATACTCACGCTGCTGGTGTTGGTGCCCATTTCGGTGTGGCTCGGCATCCAGATCCGGTCGTTGTCAGCGGGCCGTAAATGGCTCGCCATCACTCTCCGTTCGTTGATCCTCATCAGTCTTATCGCGGCGCTTGCGGGCGCCGAACTTGTCCGCACGACTGACCGGCTTGCGGTGTTCTTCCTGCTGGACCGTTCGAACAGCATCCCGGAGAGTATCAAGGAAACCACCATCCGGTCGGTCCAGACGATCTGCGATGTGTATATGACGCCGCGCGACGAGGCCGGCGTCATCGCCTTCGGCGACGAGGCCAGCATCGAACTGACCGTTGACCCCGCCATGCAGCTCGAGAAGATCGAGTCCTTCGTGAACGGCGAGCAAACCGACGCCGCATCGGCGGTACGCCTCGCCATGGCCGCGTTTCCGCAAGGGTATATGAAGCGGATCGTGTTGATGACCGACGGGAACGAGACCAAAGGGTCCATGCAGGAGGAAGTGAAACTGGCCCAGGCGGCCGGGGTGGCGGTGGACATCATGCCGGTGCACATCGGCGGCGTGAACGAAGTCCGCATGCGCGAAGTAGCCGCGCCCAGCCGTATCGACACCGACGAGCCTTTCAAACTGAAGGTCGTGGCCCACGCCGACCAGGACTGCGAAGGCACGTTGCGCGTGTACCAGCGCCTGAGTTCCGGGAAGCGGTTGCTCAGCACACAGAAGGTGATTCTCCAGGAAGGCGACAACGCCTGGCTTCTGCCGCAGGAACTCGACCGCGCCGGATTCTATGAATACGAGGCGACCATTGAATCCGATTCCGACACGGTGATGGCCAACAATGAGGGCCGCGCGTTCACCTTCATCCAGGGCGAACCCCTCGTCTTGTATGTCGATTCGGAACCCCAGAACAGCATCTACCTGACCCCTGCTCTCCAGAAGGAGGGTATCCGGGTTGCGAGTGTGCCTTTGGACTCCATGCCTACCTCGCTGGCAGCGCTTCAGAATTACGATGCCGTGGTGCTTGGAAACGTCAGCGCGACGGACCTCACGAGCGAACAGCTTCGGTCGCTCGAAGCGATGGTGCGCGATCTCGGCATCGGGCTGGTCATGATCGGCGGGCCGGAATCGTTCGGCGCGGGCGGGTTCTACGACACTGCCGTGGAGCGCGCCTTGCCGGTGAACATGGATCTGAAGCAGCGCAAGGTCATGCCCCGGGGCGCGCTGGTGCTCTGCCTGCACACGTGCGAGTTCCAGGACGGCAACGCTTGGGCGCGCGACATCAGCATTGCGGCATTGAACGTGCTTTCGTCGCAGGATCTCATGGGGGCGTTGGCCTACGACTACCAGGGCGGCGATTCGTGGGTCTTCGAGTTGCAGCCCGTCGGCGACAAACACGCGATGCGGATGGCGCTGAACACCGGCACCATCGGCGACATGCCATCCGTCGAGCCGACGCTGACCATGGCCTACAAGGCCCTCGCCAACTGCGACGCGTCCGTGAAACGCGTGGTCATGATCTCCGACGGCGACCCGGCCGCGCCGTCCACCGGACTGCTCAAGAAACTGAACGAAGCAAAGATCTCGGTTAGCACGGTGTGTATCAATCCGCACCGGCCCAATGACCAACACATGCTCAGTTGGGTCGCCGAGCGCACGGGCGGCAACTTCTACTTCGTCACCAATCCGCAGAACCTGCCCCAGATTTTCACCAAAGAGGCGGCGGTGGTGAAGCGGTCGCTCCTGTATGAGAAGCCCTTCACACCCCAGGTGCTGCACAATTCCGAACTGTTGCGCGGCGCAGGCGAATCCGGTTTCCCCATCCTCAACGGGTACGTGGTCACCACGCCGAAAGAGAACGCCACCTTACCCCTCATCTCGTCGGAAGGCGATCCCGTCCTGGCCCATTGGCGGTACGGCTTGGGCAAGAGCGTCGCCTTCACGTCCGACGTGACGACCCGATGGGCCGGCGAATGGGTGAAATGGGACGGGTTCAACCGGTTCTGGGCGCAGTCCGTGCGCTGGGCTGTCCGTGAATTGGCCCCATCGAACTTCCGCGTCGAGACGAAACTGAAAGACGGCATGGGCTACGTCCGTATCGACGCGGTCGACGACCAGGGGAACTACGTGAACTTCCTGCGGCCCCGGGGCGTAGTAACAGGGCCGCCGCCGTCGTTTGAGCGAAGCAGCCTGACCCTGATGCAGACCGGTCCCGGCATCTACGAAGGCCGCTTCCCGGTGGACAACCGCGGCGTGTACATGATGAGCATCGTGTATTCGAAGCCGGATGGCTCGGAGGGCATGATCCCGGCGGGATTGGCGCTCAATTACTCCAAGGAGTACGACTACAACACCACGAATATTGCCTTGTTGGAGAACTTGGCCGAGGTGGGGGGCGGACGCATCCTGGAAGCGCGTAGCAATCCCTTCCAGCACGATCTGGTCGCCACACCGACGATCACATCCATCTGGCAATACCTCGTTGCTTTCGCGGCCTGCCTGTTCCCGCTGGAGATCTTCATCAGGCGCGTGGTGCTCGATTTCAGCTTTGTGTACGTGTGGCTGGCACGTATGCTCCGCGCGTTGCCGGGATTGAAGTCCTTGATTCCTATGCCGGCCCTCCGACCGCAGGTGGTGACGGGCGCGTACGGCGGCATGTCGCGCGAATCGCGTGGACGTGTGTTCGACGCGTCCGGCGTGTCGTTGCCCGACGGGCCGTCGGCCGAACTGGACACATTGGAGCCGCCTCCCGGGGCGGAGAGACCGCAGCAGCCTTCGGGCAGTCTGGAAGCGCAGGCGCCTGGCCACTCGGAGTATACCCGGCAGTTGCTGGCAGCCAAACAACGAGCCCTGCAGAGCCGCGGCAAGCGTGGGAGCAGCAGGAAATGACCATAAGGAGAGCTTGAGATGGACGTGAAAGCAACCGCGGAGGAATTCCGGCAGGATTTCCAGCGTCTGCACGACGAGGTCGCAAAGGTCATCGTGGGAGGCACGCCGGTCATCGACGGGCTACTGACGAGTCTGTTCGCGGGCGGTCATTGCCTGCTGGAAGGCGTACCGGGCTTGGGCAAAACGCTGATGGTGCGGACCCTGAGCGAAGCGCTCGCTCTCCAGTTCTCGCGCATTCAGTTCACGCCCGACCTGATGCCCGCCGACATCATCGGCACGAACATGATTGTCGAGGATGAACAGGGCCACCGTGAGTTTCAGTTCCGAGCCGGTCCCATTTTCGCCAATATCGTGCTGGCCGACGAGATCAACCGCGCCACACCCAAGACACAGTCCGCCTTGCTGGAAGCGATGCAGGAGCATACGGTGTCGGTGGCGCGCACGGTCCACAAGCTCGACGAACCGTTTTTCGTGCTTGCCACGCAGAACCCGATCGAGATGGAGGGAACCTACCCGCTGCCCGAGGCGCAGCTTGACCGGTTCTTCTTCAAGCTCATCGTGGACTACCCGACCCAGGAGGATCTCGCCGAGATTCTTGAGCGGACCACCAAGCGCGAGACGCCTCATGGCGAGAACGTGATGAACGCGGACGCCCTTCTCAAGTGGCAGGGGTTTGTGCGTGACGTGCCGGCGGCACCTCAGGTGACCGACTACGCCGTGCGTCTGATTTTAGCCACGCAGCCGACCAGCCCCATGGCGCCTGACATGGTGCGCAAGTACGTGCGGTTCGGGTCGAGTCCGCGCGGCGCTCAGTCCATACTTCTCGCCGCTAAGGTGAACGCTATGCGGGACGGTCGGTTCAACGTGAGTTTCGAAGACATCCAGGCTGCGGCGCCGTTGGCGCTCCGGCACCGGGTGCTGATGAATTTCGAGGCCGAGGCCGACGGCGTGGTGTCGGATCAGGTGATCGAGAAGATTCTGGACAGTGTGGGCACGGTGGCCAAGGTCGCCTGACCGTATCGAGGAGAGAACGCTAGATCATGCCGGAAACGACGTCAAAGCCGCTGCTCGACGCTGAATTCCTCCAACGGTTGGACCGTCTCGCCATCCTGGCGAAACGGGTGCAACTGGGCGTCGCCAAGGGTGAGCGGAAGAGTCGCCGCAAAGGCCAGAGCGTGGAGTTTGCCGATTACCGCGACTACGTCCAGGGCGACGATCTCCGGCACGTGGACTGGAATATCTACGGCCGCCTGGAATCGCTCTACCTGAAACTGTTTCAGGAGCAGGAAGACCTGACCGTACACCTCCTCATCGACGCCAGCAAGTCCATGTCCTTCGGCAAGCCGGCGAAGATCGAGTTTGCGTGCAAGATGGCGGCCGCCATCGGCTACATCGGCTTGGTGGGCTACGACCGCGTGTCGATTGAGGCGTTCTCCGACGAAGCGGTATACCGACTGCCCGCGATCCGCGGCAAGGCGGCCGTGCGCCAGATGTTCCAGTTCATCGAGGGCATCGCCGCGGGCGGCGGCACGCAATTGGAGCAATCCTGTCGGTCCTACATCCTGCGCAACCGTTCCAAAGGCGCGGTGGTGTTGCTGTCCGATTTTATGGACCAGGACGGTTATGAAGACAGCCTCCGCCGCCTGTCGCAGTCCCGGTGCGACCTGTACGCCATCCACGTGCTGTCGCGGGACGAGTTGGACCCCAGCGTCACGGGCGATCTCCGGTTGATGGATTGCGAGACCGACGAGTACACCGAGATCTCGGTGAGCCCGGCCTTGCTGAAGAAGTATAAGAAGAACGTCGCCGGGTTCTCGGAGTCAGTGCGCCGGTTCTGCATGGCGCGCGACATGGGCTACATCCTGGCGCCGAGCGACACCCCCTTCGAAGACCTTGTGCTTGAAATGTTGCGGAATGGGGGGATGGTGCGATGAACCAAGCGTTCTCATTCCAACAATGGTTCGGCAATGTGTCCGGCAACGTGGGCACGTGGTTCGGGAACTGGTTTCTGGCGCCGGTCCTGCTGCATTTTCTGTGGCTGATTCCCATTGTCATCCTGCTGTATCTGCTGAAACTGCGCCGTACGCGCGTGGTCATCTCCAGTACGCTGCTGTGGTTGAAGAGCCTGCAAGACCTGACGGCCAACGCGCCGTTCCAGCGCCTTCGCAAGAACCTGCTCATGTTCCTGCAGATCCTGGTGCTTCTCGCCATCATCGCCGCCGTGGCGCGGCCCTTCTTCAAGGCCGAAGGCGCCGCGGGCCGCCAACTGTGCGTGTTGATCGACCGGTCCGCCAGCATGCAGACCCGCGAAGGCGAGGAAACGCGCCTGAAACGGGCCAAGGACGAAGCCTACCGCATCATCGACGAGATGGAGAAGGGCGACAAGATCATGATCGTGTCGTTCGCCGAGAAGTCGGACGTGCTTTGCGAACTCACCGACGACCGGGTCCGCCTGCGGTACGCCATCGAAGGGATCGAACCGTCCGACTCGCGCACCAAACTGCGGGATGCCGTGCTCGTGGCCCATTCCATGAACCAATCGCTTCAGGGGGATCTGCGCGTCATCGTCATCAGCGACGGAAACATCTCCGACCTGGACAAGATCGGCACCCGCGCGTTCGATCTGACGTTTGTGCAGGTGGGGGAGACCCGGGAAAACGCGGGCATCGTGGCCTTCAGCATGCGCGAACCCGAAGAAGGGCAGGTCACCGAACGCCAGACGTTCGTGTTGGTGCATAACGATTCGCTTGAACCCCTGGACTCGACGATCACCCTCACCTTCGAGGATGAGGTCCTGGCGGTCGAGCAGGTTGCCGTGGGACCGGGCGAGGACGGCGAACTCGTGTTTCAGCATCCGGAGTTGGGCGAGGGGTTGTTGAAAGCGACGCTCGACCACGAGGACGCCCTGGACGCGGACAACGAGGCGATTCTGGCGTTGCAGCCGACACGCACCATCCGCGTGCTGTTGGTGGCCGATCCGGAGACGCCCAGCGCCTACTTCCTCCAGCGCGTGCTGCTTCCGGATCCCCGGGTCGAGTTGAGCACGCTATCGCCCGGCGAATACGTCGAGACGGGCGAATACGATCTGACGATTTTCGACAGTTTCTCGCCTCCGACGGTGCCGCCCGGCACTGCGGCCTTCATCAACTGCGTGCCTCCCATGGAGGGCATGGGCGTCGCAGGTACGATCGAACATCCGCCCGTGATCGCCGTGGAGCCCGAGCACCCCATGATGCGGTTCAACCTGAATCCGTCCAACGTGGGTATCGCCAAGGCCCTTCAACTGGTGATTCCGAACGATGCGCGCACATTGGTGTCTACTACTGGGGGGGCCTTGGTCGCGGACGTTTCCCGGGGAGGGCAACAGTTGCTCATCGTGGGTTTTGACATCGCCGACTCGGATTGGCCGTTGAATCTCTCGTTTCCGCTCTTCTTCCAGAACCTGCTGGCGTGGGTGCCTCAGTCTACGCTTGGATCGGAGACGTCGGTGCCAGCGGGGCGGTCGTTGACGTTGTTGCCCGACGCGGAAGTGACAACGGTTGTCATCACACGGCCCGACGGGACCACGGAAGACGTGGAACTGGACCCGTTGCGACCCGTGTACTACGCCAAGACGGATCAAGTCGGGCTCTACGAGGTGTCGTACGGCGCGGACGCCACCGTGTATGCGGTCAACCTTCTCGACCGCACCGAGAGCGCCATCGTACCGGCCGAGTCCATGCTGATCGGCAAGAGCGAAGTGCAGGCCCAGCGCGGACGCGTGCGGCAGAATCGTGAGTTGTGGCGGTGGTTCGTCGTAGCGGGCCTCGCGATACTGATGTTGGAATGGATCATTTACAGCAGGAGGGCGTGGATATAATGAGGGGGGTTCTATCCGGTCGAGGACGGAAGGGGCACACGCTCCGGCGCCACGCGTCGTGTGCCGCGGCCTGTCTGCTGCTGGCGTTGTGCGCATCCGTGGCTGTGGCCCAGACGCCATCCGGCGACGCGGCGGGTGTGGAAGAGGGCGATCTCACGCTCGATATTCGCACGGACCGCTTCGTGGCCACCTATCAAGACGGGGCCTGGGTCCCCGTCGACGTGATCGTCAGCAACAATGACATGGACGTGTCGGGCTTCGTGGAGGTCCGACTCGAAGGAGCCACGGGCGAGGTCACCAGTCCCATCTATCGTGTTCCGGCCGAGTCTCCCAAGGGATCGGTGAAACGGTTCCGGGTGTACTGCTTCCTTGAGAAGACGCTGGCCATCGAAGCCATGCTGTATCACAAGCGGCGTCCCGTGCTCGATGTGCCCATGCGCGTGGAGTTGCGCCCCATTTCCGGCGCCGACATTCACTCCTATGTCCTGGACGAGGAACACGAGGAGTACTTCTTCGTGTCGTCCGCCCTCGACCTGCAGAGTGACGAGATCCGGTTCTATCGCGACGGGTTCCGGGAGGACGAGACGGGGCTCCTGCCGGACTACTATCAGTGCTACGAGTCACTCGACCTCATCATCCTGGGAAAGATGGACCCGAGCACCGTCACGACCCGCCACCGCCAACTCCTTCGCCGGTTCGTGGAAGAGGGCGGCGTGCTGGTGGTCTGCACCGGCGAAAACGCCCTTCGGTTCCGCAACTCCTGGGTAGAGGAACTGGCTGGCGTGAAAGTCGGCGCGGTCAAGACGCTCGACGAAGCCGCCCTGGCTACGCACGTGTTCCCGACGGACCTGCAAGAGGGGGCCCGTCCTGGATTCGACTGCGTCGTGGCCGCGATTCAACCGGTGGAGCCGGAGGTGCGCGTACGCGGAACAGATCCCGTGCTGGCGACGATTCGGCCTGTCGGCAGCGGTTTCGTGACGGTGTTGGCCGTTGATGCGTCGAGCCGGGCGCTTCAGGAATGCCGCGGCTACCAGGACATGTGGTGCGACCTGTGCACCATGCGCCGGATCCGGGGCGACCTCAACTATAACGGCGCCTACGACTATCTCGTGACCCAGTTACCCCAAGCCACGGGGGTGCGCATCTATCCGCGGTCGTCCGTTTTCAAGTACTTGCTGGCCTACTTCCTGGTCGCCGTGGTCGGCAACTGGATCTTCTGGAGCTTCATGAAACGGCGCGAGATGGCGTGGGTATGTCTTGTCGTCTTCTCGTTTCTGTTCACGGGCTACGCCATGGTCTACGGCACCGCGGGGCGCGCCAAGTCAACGGAGTTGGAGCAGCTTGAGGTTGCTCGCGTTCCGCTGAACTCGACCACCGCCCGGCTCCACTCCTACGTGGGGCTTCTCACCGCGCGGACGGCCCGCTACGCATTCAAGCTGGCCCACGAGACCGGGCTGATTGCGGAAGGATCCCGGTCGTCGCAGCCGTGGCTCTACAACCGGCAACGGACGGGGTTCGGCTCGGGTATCCGGCCGTTCACGTTCACCCAGGGCAGTGAACCCCGCGTGGACGGGTTTGGCGTGGGCGCCAGCGAGATGCGCGTGGTCCAACTGGAGGCCGACGTGTCTGTGGCCGGGGGTGTCGAGGGAACCCTGACGCTCGACAGCGAGGGCCTGCGTGGCAAGCTGATCAATGCCACGGGCCTCCGACTGCGAGAACCGTTTCTGCTGCTGGACGGTCGGCAGATTAAGCTTGAGCCGAATCAGAACGAGTGGGAGTTGAACCTCGGTCAGCGTCAGCTACTCGAGGGTATCGCGCGCCGGCGGCAGGATATGAACACCGCCATGGTCAGATCCAGGAACTATCGTGGCGACAACCGGGTCATGGGGTCCCACGAACTCCGGAAACCCTTCCTGGCCTCGCTTCTGGCTTCCAATTCCTCCCTTGGCAACACGTCCGATTCCTTTGGCCCTTTCCTGTGCGGATGGGTCGACGGGCCACGATTCGGCAGTATCGAGTTGGGCGAACCGGCACAGGAACGCATCAGCGAAACGCTGGCCGTCTGCGACGTCCGGATTGAGCGCGGCAGCGGTGCGCCGAAACGGCTGGAACAGCTCGCCGTGAAGATCAACGGAAAACCCTGGAGTCCGGCTGGGTATAACCAGGGCAATTGGGCGGCCAACGCGCACCAACTCGCCCCGAACCAGTCGGCCATTGTTCAGATCGAAATCCCGTGGCGCTTCCTGGAACAGGAGCCCGACGAGATGCTTCTGGAGTTGTGGTGGAATGCGGAAGGTGGAGAAATGGTATTCGTGCCGGCCGGCAAGGACGCCGAGTGGAGCCGGAAACGCATTGTGACCACGGGCAACGAGCGCGACGAGTACGGGCGTCAGGTGACGAAGACACTGTACAAGTTTCCGGACTGGCAAGCGTGTATCGACGAGAAAACCGGCGCCCTCAACGGAGTGATCGCCGTGAAGCGACCGGGTGGCGGAGGCCGGCGCGGGCAGGCATGGGGCTCGTTTGTCATCATGCCCAAGCTTCGGGTTGGCAGC
>JAAEQP010000655.1 GCA_024231375.1 bacterium
CAGTCCCGTCTGCGTCCGCCTGCGGCGGACTCCGCTTGGGTCAGTCCCGCTCCTTCGCTTCTGTCTTCTCGCGAAGTGGAGTCTTCAGCAGCGCCACAGACCTACCCTTTCGCGCCGCGTAGGATGATCCGGTCCTCGATCCAATGGTCGCGGTACCACGTGCAGGCCTCGAAGGTGTCGTTGAGACCGGCCATACGGTCGGCCAGCATCGCGCGAAACCGTTCCATCACGGGTGCGTGGTCCGGGGATTCCGCCAGGTTGGTCATCTGAAGCGGGTCCGACACGTTGTCGAACAGCCGTTCCGACCGGTCGCGGCGGTAGATGGCATAGGTGTAGCGCTTGTCGCGCAAGGCGCGCCATTCGTGCCCGTCGGTCCACGCCGCGCAGGCGCCCGTGTTCTGTAGCAGGGCCGCGTCGGGTTCGGGACCGGCTTCGCCACAGGCAGAACGGCTCAAGTCCATACCTTCCACGGCCTCCGGCACGGACAAACCCAGCAACCCCAACGTAGTAGGCATGATATCCACGGTTCCCAGGCAGGCGTCAGCCGCGTTTCCAGCAGGAATCCGACCGGGCATTCGCATGAGGAACGGGATTCGGCATGCTTCCTCGTAGAAGATGTTCTTGGCGCGGCGGCCGTGAGCGCCAAACATCTCGCCATGGTCGGACGTCAACACGACGAGCGTGTTGTCGGCGATGCCGGCGGCATCTAGGGCGTCCATGAGGCGTCCGAAGTTCCAATCCAGGTTCGCGGTCATGGCGTAGTAGTTGCCCCGCCACTCGGGCAAGTCCTTTCGCGCCTC
>JAAEQP010000656.1 GCA_024231375.1 bacterium
ACCTCGAGAAGATCACGGGCAAGAAGCGCAAGCCTTTCCTGGTCCCCGAGGGCGTGACGAACGTGGCCTTCGAAAAGGAAGTCACGGCCAGCGAGATGGAGCCCATCATCGGCGATCTCGAGCAGATTACCGACAGCGAGAAGGAAGGCGCCGAAGGCTGGTTCGTGGAATTCGGCCCCGGCCTCCAGTGGGTCCAGATCGATTTGGAAGAGACCTTCGAGGTTTACGCCGTCCTGCTTTGGCACTACCATTCCCAGCCGCGCGTGTACCGCGACGTGGTGGTAAAGTCGGCGGATGACAAAGACTTCATCATGAACGTGAAGACGGTCTTCAACAACGACCACGACAACTCGTCGGGACTCGGTGTTGGCAAAGACAAAGAGTACATCGAAGTCAACGAAGGCAAACTCATCGACGGCAAGGGCGTGAAGGCCCGGTTCCTGCGCTTCTACAGCGACGGCAACACGTCGGACGAGATGAATCACTACATCGAGATCGAGGTATTCGGCAAACCGGCCGAGTGAGCCGTGACCGAGACGCTCAGTACTGATTGAACACTGCCCCCGGTGCGGCGCACAACGCCCGCCGGGGGTTCCTCTTTGGCGTACCAGGCGGGGACGCGATGAACGAGCCGGGATTGCATCGATTCGCCCACGAGGCCATGGCGACCACGTTCGAGATTGTCGTCAGCGGCCAGGACCAGGAGTATGCCCGGCAAGCGGCGGCCGGAGCCTTCCGCGAACTCGACCGGCTCGAGTCGCAACTGAGCCGCTTCATCGAATCAAGCGACATCAGCCGCATCAACCATCTCAAGGCAGGCGCCTTCACGCGCGTCAGTGCCGAGACCTTCGACTGTCTGAAACTCGCGGTGCGCCTCGCCGAGGAGACCGGCGGGGCGTTCGACGTCACCATCGGCCCCCTCATGGCCTGTTGGCGAACGCGCGACGGGCAGCCACGCACCCCTTCCCCGGACGAACTCGCCGCGGCACGTGCCCGTGTCGGCGCCCAACATCTGCAATTCGACGACGCCTCTGTGTCCGTAGGTGTCGATTGCGATGGCGTGCAGGTTGACCTGGGCGGGATGGGCAAAGGCGTTGGAATCGATCTGGCGGCTTCAACGATCCGAGAGTGGAGCATCGAACGCGCCATGGTGGACGGAGGAGAGAGCACCGTGCTCGCGATGGAGCCGCCCGAAGGGGAATCCGGCTGGGTGTTGGGCGTGGGGGGGAGCCGCTATCTGTCCGGCAGAGGCCAAAAAGCCACGTTCGTGAATCGCGCCCTGAGCGGATCGGGAGTCGAACTCCAAAAACGACACATCATCGACCCCCACCGGGGTGAACCGGTTTCCGATAAACTGGCCGCGTGGGCCGCGTGCCCGGAAGCGGCCGAGGCGGATGCCCTCTCGACAGCATTCATGGTGATGCCGGTCTCCGAGATCGAAGCGTTCTGCGAACGCCATCCCGAGGTGTCGGCCATGGTTCTTGAGGGGCGGTTGGTTGACGACCGGCCCGTGGACATTCGCTTGCGGACCTTCGGCGGATGGGATCTCGAAGACCGCGACCCGGTGGAGTAGCCCTCTCAGTTGATAACCTGGGGGACGAGAATATAAGGTACTGTGGAGTTGTCGGGAAGGTCGTCTGTGTGCGAAAGGGCAAGCGAAAAACCGGGACTG
>JAAEQP010000657.1 GCA_024231375.1 bacterium
AGAAGGGCAATAATGGGACGCAAGAGCTTGGCAGTCCCCGTTTGTCGCTTCTGTTCTGGTGGGCATGTGGCTTTTTCAACGGCTCCACTGTCCCCAATTTTCGCCAACCAAGACGAGGTGAACCATGGCTTTCGACTTCGACATGATCCAGCAACTCTACGCGAACCTGGGCGACCGTGTTGCCGCCGCCCGCGCGTTATTGAACCGGCCTCTGACCCTGGCGGAGAAGATTCTGTACGCCCACTTGTTCGACGCGTTGCCGGACGCTCCGTACGCGCGCGGCGAGTCCTACGTCAATTTCGCGCCGGACCGCGTGGCCATGCAGGACGCTACGGCCCAGATGGCGCTGCTTCAGTTCATGCAGGCTGGCAAGGCCAAGACCGCCGTGCCCGCCACGACCCACTGCGACCACCTCATCCTCGCCGAAAGCGGCGCCAAGGCCGACATGGTCAAGTCCCTGGATTTGAACAAGGAAGTCTTCGAGTTTCTGGGGTCCGTTTCGAACAAATACGGCATCGGATTCTGGAAACCCGGCGCGGGCATTATCCACCAGGTGGTGCTCGAAAATTACGCGTTTCCAGGCGGCATGATGATCGGCACCGACTCCCACACGCCCAATGCGGGCGGCCTCGGCATGGTCGCCATCGGCGTGGGCGGCGCAGACGCGGTCGATGTCATGGCCGGCATGCCCTGGGAACTGAAGTTCCCGAAACTCATCGGTATCCGCCTTACCGGTTCCCTGAGCGGCTGGACCTCGGCCAAGGATGTCATCCTCAAGGTCGCGGGTCTCCTCACCGTCAAGGGCGGCACTGGCTGCATCGTCGAGTACTTCGGTCCCGGCGCGGAATCCATGTCCTGCACGGGCAAAGGCACCATCTGCAACATGGGCGCCGAGATCGGTGCGACCACGTCCACCTTCGCTTTCGACGAGTCCATGGTGGGGTACTTGAGGTCCACCGGTCGCGATGACGTGGCCGAAGCGGCTGCGGCGGCAGCCGATCATCTCCGGCCCGATCCAGAGGTCTACGAAGACCCGGGTGCGTACTACGATGAGGTCTTCGAAATCGATCTCAGCACCCTTGAACCGCACATCAACGGGCCCTTCTCGCCTGACCGCTGCCATTCCATCTCGGAGTTCGGGCAGGCGGTGCGCGACAATGGCTGGCCCGAGACGCTGGAAGTCGGTCTGATCGGTTCCTGCACCAACTCGTCCTACGAGGATATGACGCGGGCAGCCTCCCTTGCCCGTCAGGCCAAGGAGAAGAATCTCAAGGCCAAGGCCGAGTTCACCATCACACCAGGGTCGGAACAGGTCCGCTACACCGTCGATCGCGACGGCGTGCTGGACGAGTTTGAGGCCATCGGCGGCGTGGTGATGGCGAACGCGTGCGGTCCCTGCATCGGCCAATGGGCGCGGCATCGCGCCGGCGGCGACGAGCCCAACTCGATTGTCACGTCGTTCAACCGCAATTTTGCCAAGCGCAACGACGGCAACCCCCAGACCCACGCCTTCGTGGCATCGCCGGAACTTGTGACGGCTCTGGCCCTGGCGGGCGACATGACGTTCAACCCGCTCACCGACACGCTGGTCAACGAAGACGGGCAGGACGTGAAACTCGACCCGCCCGCGGGCGAGAAGCTGCCCCCCAAGGGGTTCGCGTGCGAGGATCCGGGGTACGTGGCGCCCGCCGAAGACGGCAGTGGCGTCGAAGTGTCGGTCCAGCCCGATTCCAAGCGGCTTCAGTTGCTGGAAGGGTTCGCGCCGTGGGATGGCGCCGATCTTGAGGGACTGAAGCTGTTGCTCAAGGCGAAGGGAAAATGCACCACGGACCACATCTCCATGGCGGGTCCCTGGTTGCGGTTCCGGGGGCATTTGGACAACATCTCGGACAACTGCTTCATTGGCGCTATCAACGCGTTCAACGACCAAGCCAACACGGTGAAGAACCAACTCACGGGCGAGTACGGCGAAGTGCCAGCGGTCCAGCGCGCGTACAAAGCGGAAGGCATCGGCACGGTCGTGGTGGGCGACGAGAACTACGGCGAAGGATCCTCGCGCGAGCACGCAGCCATGGAACCGCGCCATCTGGGCGTGCGCGTCATCCTGGTGAAATCGTTTGCCCGCATCCACGAGACCAACCTGAAGAAGCAGGGCATGCTGGGTCTCACGTTCGCCGACCCGGCCGACTACGACAAGGTCCAGGAAGACGACGCTATCGATATCGTTGGCCTGACCGAGTTCGCACCGGACAAGCCGTTGACGGTCGTCCTGCGCCATGCCGACGGGTCCAAGGATGAGTTCACCGCGAACCACACCTACAACGAAGCCCAAATCGCGTGGTTCAAGGCCGGTTCCGCCCTGAATCTCATCAAAGCCCAGAACCAAGGGTAAGAGAATCAAGAGTTATCTGGGGGAGCCCTTTTGGAAAAGGGTTCCCCCAGACCCCCTTCCTAAAACACGTTTCGCTTGTGCGACACGGCCTCCATTGCGTATAAGGGACCGCTATGGAAGACACACGCAACGTCCGAATCGGTGTAGGTTTGCTCGTCCTGGCGTTTGTACTCGTGATGCTGTGGATCGCGAGCCGGGCGTTGGTGGGCGTGTACATCGATGCTCTGTGGTTTGGCGCACTGGGATATGCCTCCGTGTTTCGCACCATGCTGGGCGCGCGAATCCTGTTCGGCGCCATAGCCTTCGCCATCGCCCTTGTCGTCCTGCTGTGGAACGTGATCGCGGCTTTCGCCCGTTCGACGTTCTCATCCGACGGACCCGCCGCCCTGTTTGTGTCGAAGGACGCGGCCCCGGCCGAAGGTCCCGCGCCGCTGGTGGCGTTGGACGACGTGACGGTCGATGCCGTGCTCCGAAAGCTGTTCATGGCGGGCGCGGTACTGGCCGCCGCCATGCTGGGGTTCTCGGCGGCGCGCAACTGGGTCGTGTTTCTCAACTGGTACTACGCCGTCCCCTTCGACCTCGCCGAACCCGTGTACGGTCACGACGTGGGCTTCTACGTGTTCACGCTCCCGGCTATCGCGTACGCGGGCAAACTGCTGTCGGTGC
>JAAEQP010000658.1 GCA_024231375.1 bacterium
AAGGGGTGATCGCGCCGTGCAAGACCTACGCTTCCCTGAAAGTGGGGTCCCCCGTCGTTCTCAGCCAGGGACGGGAAAGCGATCTTTCCAGGATTCTTGCCGACGGTGTAGAAGGCATAGCCGTTGGACCCGACCAGGCCGACAAGCTTGTCAGGTACATTCGTGAGCTGAAATCCAACCCGGAACGACTCGCGGCCGGCAGGGAACGGAACGGTGAATGGTACCGGCGTAACTGTTCGCTGGACACCAACGCCCGAGCTATGCTCGAGGAGGTACGCCGCGTGCTGAACGGGACCGTTCGAGGGTAGTCTTCACAATCCCTGGGATGAACATTCGGTCAGCCATGTCTTTTCTGCTGGGGAACGCCGCGGATGAGGGGCGCGAAGTATTGAGCGTCCCTCTCCATCCGTCTTGTTCTGGGCCCGTGTCTTGTTCCGAGAATGCTCGCCGGGCGGCAGGCCACCACTTTTGTCCCGCACCTTGTCTCGCACCCAAATCCGTCCCCCTTGTCCGCCATTCCTCAAGCCGGGCCGCGCCAGTGCGCGCGTGCTCGGGGCCGGGGACATCCCATCAAGGTGCGGGACAAGGTGCGGGACAAGGTGTCCGGTCATCCGTCTCCAGAACGCCCCCAT
>JAAEQP010000659.1 GCA_024231375.1 bacterium
CATTTGGCAGGCCCGCCGTGCCCTATCCCTCACCTATCTTCGGTTTCGCAAATGAGCACGATGGAGAAGTCCAAGACCCCTCACCCCATCCCTCTCCCAGCCGCGGCTGGCAAGCCGCTGGGAGAGGGGGAAAGACCGGGGCGCGCTTGAGTTGGTGCTGGGGGATCCTGATGGGCTATGCCGATCGCCTTGCGTCGACCATCTCCGCGAAGCGGGATCCGGTCTCGAATCCCTTGGCCAGGAACGCGGCCACGTCTTCGTATCCGCTGTTGCGGATGCTGAGTTCCATGCTGACGGGTTTGGTGTAGGCCGACCTGGCCATGATACCGGCCAACCGCTCCCAATCCACCGTGCCCGAGAACAGCAGGTTGTGCTCGTCTCTGTCGCCGTGGTTGTCGTGGAGATGGACCGAGATGAGGCGGTCTTTCAGGGCTTCGGTCTCGTCGAGGCCGTCGCCCGACATGTTTCCATGGCCGCAGTCGTAGCAGAGGCCAACGTAATCGGGGTCGTATCGGTCGAGCACTTGGCGCAGAGTCGCGAAGACCCCGTTCTCGACTGCGATTCGTACCCCGTGGACCCTCGCGAAGGGTTCGAGTTCGTCCAGCGACCGGTAGAGTTGATTCCAGAACCGGTCGGGTCCCGCTTCCGCGTCGTCCGGTTCGCCTGTATGCATGATGATGACGTCGGCGCCGAGGCGAGCGGTCATGGCGATACGGTTCTTGACGAGGTCGACGCCGGCGATGCGTTCGTATTCGAGGGGCGAGTTCCAACGCTTCTCCACCCCCTGGGACGCGTGAAGGTCCGTCATTTGGAGTCCGAACTCGCGCATCCATGTGTCGATTTGGGCGATTTCCGCATCCGAATAGAGGAAGTCGGTGTTCCACTGATGACACCAATGGATGTGGCTGTATCCCGCATCGGCGATCTTGCGGAGTTCGGGTTCGGGGCAACCGGTGCCGGTGGTGAAGTCGGTGGTGATCGATAGCATTCGTTTCTCCGCGGTTCGTGAGTAGCTCAACGAGAGGCCAATGGTACACAATTCCTGAGAACCGCGCACGTGGGGAGGCACAGGCTGAGCACCGGGAAGATGCTCTCCCAGCGGAGTCACCACGCTTGCAGATGCGGGAGAAAGGGCAGAGCAGAGTCCCGCCCGAACACTAGAGCCGCGAAAAATGCCAGGGACAGTCCCGTCTCGCTGCGCTCGCTTGGTACAGTCCCGAATTTTCCGCTCGGCCCATCCGTTGAGTCACAGTGGCACGACTGGGGGATCGTTGACCGGCTGCCCAGAATGGAGCCGACTAGGCACACTACTCCCGTGAGGGGGCTGCTGTGGGGAGAAAACGGCTATTCGGAGTCGCTGCTGTCAGCGGTGCTCTTGGAAGTGGCCGGGGTTTCTTCGTCTTCGTCGTCATCATCGTTGCCCTTGACGCTCTCTTTGAACTCAGAGATGGCGCCGCCCAGCGAACGTCCCACCTGGGGAAGTTTGCCGGCACCGAAGATGATAAGCACGAGTAGCAGCAGAAGCACTAACTCGGTTGTTCCCAACCCGAACATGTGGAGACTCCTTTGATCCTTCGTAATGAACAAGGGCATTATAGGCTTCAGAGGGACGCAATGCAAGCTGGATGTGGCGGCCCAACGGGGCCTTGAGGAGCGGGGTATGCCAGTGCCGAGACGGACGTATCTTATTGCGGCGGGGGGCTTTCTGCTTCTGGCGGCAGTCTTGTTCTGGGCGGTAGTGCGCGTGGGCCCCGCGGAGGAGGGGGATTCCCGGGAAGCGGCGGCTTCGGTTGAAGGGGAAGCAGGCTCTGCCGACGCGGCGCCGACAGACACCGCCTCGGAGCAGGTGGTCTACGGTACCGTGACCAGCGTGGACGAGGGGCTTCCTGTCGGTGACGCGGTGATAGGGTTCGTTGAAGGCGGGGATGCGATGTCCAATGCCGCTGAGGCCGCGGATGGCGTGCGGTCCGACGACTCGGGCGCATACGAGGTCGCGTTGCCCGCCGATGCCGGGGGCATGGCGGTCCAGTGCTCGGCACGAGGGTTTGTGCGGGAAACCCGCCCCATCCCCGATGGGGAGGGACGGGTGCGCCTCGACTTTCTGCTATACAGGTCTGCCTATGTGGGCGGCACGGTCACGGACGTGGATACGCTCGCGCCGGTTGCTGGTGTGACGGTGTGCCTGCTCGATGCGCGGGCCAATGTGCTCCAACTGATGCGTCAACAGAATCGGCTTCAAGCCATTACCGATGCAGCGGGCACCTATGGGTTCGACGGGGTGCCCGCGGGCCCGTACCGGGCGGTGGTCCACCCCAAGGCGGCGGGTTACCTGTTTCAGTCCGAGCAGGCCCGGCATCTGGAAGTCCAGGCCAAATCAGTCTATGACGATGTGGATTTTGCTCTGGCCGCGGGCGGGGCCGTGACAGGGATTGTGTTGGACGAGCAGGGCGAGCCGGTGGAAGGGGCGCAGGTCTTGGTTCTGCCGACGGGATTGGTGCAGACCTTCATGAACCGCCTCAGTACGCTCGACGTGAGCCCCGTGGAAGACTACGTGACGCGGACCGAACCGGACGGGACGTTTCGCGTGCCGGGATTGGACCACGATGTGGAGTTCCGGGTTCGCGCCGAGGCGAAGGGGTACGCCTGGACGGTGTCGGACCCCTTCGTCACGAACAGGGCGGCACCCGAGGCCAAGGTGCGGCTCATACTGCCCCGGGGGTGCAGTGTGTCGGGCCGACTGATGCACGACGACGGCACGCCCGCGGCGAACCGACGTGTCATGATGACGTGGGCGGGGACTGTCGACAGCGTGGCGATGACCGCGCGGCCGTACTCCTCGACGTCCGGCGAGGACGGATCCTTCGTCTTGGAGCACATCACGGCGGGGGAGTATGCCCTCAGGGCTCGTGGAAGTGCCCCCCGGCTGCTGGAGGTGGATGGCACGACCGACGTCACCGGGATCGAGATGTCCGTTGGCCCGCGCGAGATCCCTGGAACAGAAGTGATTGCAGGCACAGTAGTTGACGCGTCTGGATCGTCCGTGGCTGACGTGAGGGTTCAGGCCCTGCGCGGACGGAGACGAAGCTCGCGGTCGGTGACGGGATCAGACGGATCGTTCGAGTTGGGCGGCCTGCGGGCAGGCCGCTATGACGTTATAGCAAGGTGCGACGCTGGGCGTGCCGAGCAGTCTGCCGTTGCCACTGGCGACACGGTCACCCTGGC
>JAAEQP010000660.1 GCA_024231375.1 bacterium
AACCGTACCGCCAGAGAGTGAGGGTTGACGGCCGGGCTGGATGGAACTGGCATTCTCTTGTCGAATCAGCCAGAAAGGGTGTAGAGATGACGACTTTTCGAATGAAGTCTATCGCGATTCTCGGCGTGGCGGCGCTGTGTTTGGTTTCGGGCGTGGCGTCGGCCCAGGCGGCCAAGGGCGCGCCGAATGCGGAAGCCATGGGGTGGCGCCTGGGGTGTCAGGCCTACAGTTTTCGACTGTTCTCGTTCTTTGAGGCCGTCGACAAGGTCCAGAGCCTTGGCCTCCACTACATTGAAGCCTATCCGGGCCAGCGGCTCGGGGGCGACTTCCCGGAAGGCGTGACGTTCCATCATGGCATGGCGCAGGAGCATCGCGATGCGGCGCTGGCGAAGCTGAAGGCCGCCAACGTCAAGATGATTAACTATGGCGTGGTCGGGCTGTCGAGCGACGAGACCGAATGCCGCAAGGTCTTCGACTTCTGCAAAGCCATGGGCATCGAGACCATTTGTTCGGAACCGCCCGCGGACGCCTTCGACGTGATCGAGAAGCTCGTGGACGAGTACGAAATCAACGTTGCCATCCACAACCATCCCAAGCCGTCGAAGTATTGGAGCCCCGAGAACGTGCTGGCGGTCGTCGAAGGCCGCAGCAAGCGGATCGGCGCCTGCGCGGACACGGGCCACTGGATGCGGTCCGAGATCAATCCACTGGAAGGTCTCAAGCAGCTGGAAGGCCGCATCGTCAGCTTCCATCTCAAAGACCTGAACAAGTACGGCCACGGCGACGAGCACGATGTGCCGTGGGGCACGGGCCAGGCTGACGTGAAGGCCCTTCTGAAGGAGATCAAGCGACAGAAGATCAGAGCCGTGTTTTCCATCGAGTACGAACACAATTGGGAGAATTCGGTACCCGAGATCGCCGAGTGCGTGGCCTACTTCGACAAGGTGGCCAAAGAGCTGTCGGCCTCCGAGGGCTCCTGACCCGGGACTGATTGACCACACCGGTCGCCGGGGTGTTCCGGGAGAACGCCTCGGCGACCGTTTTGTTAAGGGGGGACGGGCACATGAACGAACGACACTCACACGCGTCGAAGGTTCTCTTGTACGCACTGGGCATTCCGGTTCTTCTGGCTTCAGCGGCTCTCGCTGAGCCCATCCGGATCCCCCTTGTCCCCCCCGAGCACTTCTCGCAGACCGAGGAAGTGCCTGCGGGGAACGCGAAGTACGAGCGCGACGGCGACCGCATCGATGTCGAGTTTAGCAACGGTTGTCGATTGACGTTCGATATCGACACGCTCGCCCTTCGGGTCTTCACAAAGGACGGCGTGCTGCTGCTGGCCAACCAGGACCAGGAGATTCTCCCCATCACCTACATCCCGTTGGGGATGGGGCCCGACGTGGCGCCCTATCCCGCCAATGGGGAGTTCGTATTCGACAAGACCTTCATCCTTGGCGAATCCGCCACGTTGTACTTCAACGTGACCAGCGCGGACGGTAAGAAGAGCGTGGTCGAATGGACGTTCCTGCCCGTGAACCGGATCATCTGCGGGAAGCAGTTCTCGGGCATCAAGGACACGTTCACCGTACGCGACGCAAGCCACAGCATCCACGCGGTCGATTTGAGAGGTCTGGCAGCGGTGGGTGACGACTTCGCGGGGGCACGAGCCCTCCGATTCGCGGTCTACTGTCCAAACCGTGGGCTTAGGGAAGCAACGTTCGGGGGCGACCCGGTGGACTTCGGCCCGTGGGGCGCAACGGTTGACGGCGGCCAACTCTTCCACGTAGTCGGACAGAAACAGGGCACGGTCTTCGAGTACATCGACGAAGAATCCTATGACATGACCACGATGCAGAGCAACAGTGCCAACGACGCCGTGCTCATCACTCACCGCATCTTCGCGGGCCGCGTCCCTTCGCTGTATTGCGCGCCGTCACGCGTTCGACTCTTCACCGACGCTCCGCTCACGTCTCAGCTCTGGATGGAGTTGACGTGGAGCCGGCGCAAGTCCTTCCACGACACCCTGAACATCGAACCGACGCCCATGCGCCCCATGCTCAACCACCGAAACTGGTGGTACAGCCAGAGCTTCGAGGACTATGTCGAGAAGGACTTGCCTGAGATCGTGGCCCATGGTTTCCGGCGCATCGAAATCGGCTGGATCTACAAACGCGGCCGCGCCCCGTACCACGGACGCGCGTACACGGGCGGGCACGTCAAGCCACGCGAAGGCAACACGGAATGGCTGGCGTACCAGGGGGAGTACAAGGATGTCTTCACTTCTGAGGCGGGAGGCCTACCGGCGATCAAGACGTTTGTGGACAAGGCCCATGGCCTCGGAATTGAAGTCTACGTCTGGCATCAGACCGCCCACGGGTGGCACGGCGACGAAATTGGCCGCCACCATCCGGAGTGGCTTGTTCACGACTACGACGGGACGATTGTGGGAGGCGGTATGCCGCAGTGCATGACATGGTTCTCCCTGAGCAGCGGATTCCTGGACCAGACACTGGAACGCATACACCGCCTCAAGGAACAGACCGGACTGGACGGGTTGTGGCTCGACATGTATGGCACGGGGATCTACAAGACCTCCAACTACATTCACCCCGCCACGGCGCCCTCGGTGCATGAGCGCGCGGTGTACACACGCAAGATGCGCGAAATGGGCCTGGGCCTTTATGGGGAGGGCGTGTGCCCGACCGTCAT
>JAAEQP010000661.1 GCA_024231375.1 bacterium
CGAGAAGGCGAGCCGTCGCTGAACGGGCAAAAGGAGCAGAATGTCATGGTACACACACTATCCCGGGTCAACACTTCCGCCGCGACCCTGACCAAGAACCGGACCGAGGGTTCGGTGACACCCAATTCCGGCATGTGTGTCACCTGTGTGGACGGTTGCATCGGCATGTGTGAGATCGGCAAGTCCGCCTATCCGGGGCACGAGGTGATCTATCCTCAGCCCTTCGGTGTGATCACGACCGCGTCCGAGAAGGTCTATCCGGTCGACTACTCCCATTTCAACATCATGGGAACGGCCGTGGGCGCGAAGGGGATCGAGGCGGACAGCGACGTCGCCATCTTCCCCAACGTGGATCTGGAGGTGCGCTTCGGGCACGACGGGGGCGTCAAGTTCCGCTATCCGTGGATCATTCCCGGCATCGGCTCGACCAACGTGGCCACCAACAACTGGGAGGGGTTGGCCATAGGCTCCGCCCTGGCGGGAACGGGACTCACCATCGGGGAGAACGTGGCGGGGATGGACCCGGAATGCGTGATCAAGGGCGGGGCCGTGGTGGACACCGTCGATCTGAAGCGCCGCGTCAAGCTATACAAGGATCACCAGCGAGATGGCTATGGAGCCATCGTCGTTCAGGCCAACATCGAAGACACGCGCCTTGGCGTCCAAGAGTACGCCATCGAACAACTCGGCGCTGAGGTTGTCGAACTCAAGTGGGGACAGGGTGCCAAGGACATCGGAGGTGAAGTCAAGATCACGAACCTCAAGAAGGCGCAAATGCTGTACGAACGCGGTTATGTCGTA
>JAAEQP010000662.1 GCA_024231375.1 bacterium
GCAATCGTCGTCCGTGAAGAGGAGGAGACGGCCCCGGGCTTTGTCTACGCCGGCATTGCGTGCCGGGCCCGGTGCATGCCACGCCCCCTGTACGACCCGCACGCGATCGCCAAACGACGCAAGCACTTCCGCCGTGTCGTCCGTCGAGTCGTCGTTCGCGTAGACGACTTCGTAGTCATCGAAATCCTGCGCAAGGACCGAGTTGACGTTCTCCCGGAGGATTGCTCCGCGGTTGTGCGTGGCCACGACCACGCTGACGTGTGGCGTGCCGTTACCCATTCAGTGTCCCGTCCTTCGCCAGTTTCGCGTATCGCTCCAGGAGAATCCGGCCCATGACGTCCAGGCCGAACCGCTCTTCGACCAGCGCGCGGCCCGCCGCGCCAACGCCTGCGGCCCGTCCCGAATCGCTCATCAGTTCGAGCACCGCCTCCGCGAACGCGTCCGGGCTGCCGGCAAGTAGGGTTTCCTTGCCGTCTTCTGCGTTGATGCCCGCGTTGGCCTCGGGGGTCGCCACCACCGGCGTCCCGCATGCCATAGCTTCGAGCACTTTTGTTTTGACGCCTGAACCGCTGCGTACGGGAGCCACGGCTACGGCAGCGCGGCGCAACTCCTCGGCCACGCTCGGAACGAACCCCGTCACCTCGACGCCGTCACCCGCGAGTGATTGCACCGCACGCGCCGGCTGAGCGCCGACCAATCGCAACGACGTTTCCGGCACCCGAGCGCGCACCTTCGGAAACACGTTACGCACGAACCACACCGCCGCCTCCACGTTTGGCGGATATCGCAGATTCCCGGTGAAGACGATTCCCTTTCGTTCTGTGTCGGGCGTCGGGGGACTGAACACGTCCGTATCGACTGCGTGGGGCACCACGGACACGACGGGGCTGAGCCGTCGCGCATCCTCTTCGCTGACGGCCGTGGAGAACGTCGCTCTCGTTGCGAGCGTGCATTCGCATGCGCGAAGTCGTCGCGCCTCCGCCTTGTAGAACCACCCCAAGGGCGGTGGCGTCTCCTGCTTGGCGTACGTGGCGGAGAGGGCGTCGATGAAGTCAACGACGAGGGGGGTGGTGCAGTCCGGCGGCAGATTGCCCATCATCCGCAGCGTATTCAGGTGCACCACGTCCACGTCGGGAAGGAGCTCGGTGACAGCGCGCTTCATGTCGCTTGATTCATAGAGGAGCACCTGAAACGGGACGCGGCTTCTCAGCCCACGCCTCAGCCCGAGGAGTTGGCGTGTGTCTTCGAAGGGGACGGTCACCACGCGGCAAACGCGTTCTACGTCGGGAACGAGTTGCCGCTCCTGCTCCGAGCGAAGGTACGTGAGAAGTGTCACCTGATGGGCTTGGCTCAGGGCTCGAATGAAATGCCATGCGCGCAGCTTGTCGCCCTTCACCGTGGGC
>JAAEQP010000663.1 GCA_024231375.1 bacterium
ACATCGAGTGTACACCGGCTTACCGCGACTACTACAGTTCTGACAAACGCGTACCCGGGGTGGGATTGCGCCTGGTACGCGAACCGTGAAGCCCAGGCGCGCAGCAGCGCGCCCCTACCACGGTGCTGGCTTGTTCACGCAGCGATCGGCGGCTCACGCAGCGACGTGGTGGGGCTCCGTTTCGCAGGGCCTCTCTTCGCGGGACATGACCGGCGAGGGCACCGGTCCCACACCTGCCGTAGCCCGAGTTTGAATCCACCGCATTGTTGCGGGGATACTCTGTTCGGACAGTTGGCGCGGGCCTGCGCTGCAAACCCATGACCCCGGACGTGCCGCCAACGGCACAGGAGGCCCTTCACGTGTCTGAACCTCTGCTGATTCTCATCCTTCTGACAGCAACCATCGCACTGAGCGCGTCGCCTCTGGCCTCCGCACAGGAAATTGAGACCGCACCGGAATCGGACTGGAAGGCGTTCATGCCGGATCGCGGGATGATCTCGGAACAGCCCGCCGACCAGTGGCAAGACGCGTTGGTCAGCGGAAACGGTCGCATGGGCGCCATGGTGTTTGGCAGTCCGGACGAGCGAATCATCCTCACCCATCACCGATTCAACCAACCCCAGTCGCCGGACCCCGTGCCCGTGCCGGACATGGCGGCCTACCTGCCCGAACTGCGACGCCTCATCCGCGCGGGGCAGTACAAGGAAGCCGCGACCCATTGGACCAATGGCATGAAGGCCGAAGGACACCCCATCGCCCTGACGAAGACGGAGCAACGTGAGTGGCCTGACATCATTTGGACCGACGCCGTCCATCCGGGATATGCAATCGAGGCGGCCACATCACCCAAGGGCGCTGTTCGAGACTACCTGCGACGCACGAACTTCGGAACAGGCGAGATCGGTGTGCAATGGACCGACGACCGGGGCGCATGGCGTAGCCGGTTGTTCGTATCCCGCGCAGCGGATGTGGTCGTCTATGAAATCTTCCCGCCCCGGAAGGGCGAGGTCGGGTTCCGGCTCGACGAGGACCTCGAAGGCTTGGACCGCAGAGACCGAGCTGCGC
>JAAEQP010000664.1 GCA_024231375.1 bacterium
GCGACGGTGCGGTAGCGCGTGGTCAACCACCCGCCCCTTCCACGTTCTGCGGCGTGTCCTTGAACGCACCGCCGTAGGCCTCGTTCCGGTCGACGATGATTGGCCGGCAATTGTGGACCGGACCACGAGTGTGGACCTTGGCATGCGGGGATTCCACCACCGGGTTTCCTGAGTCCCACCACCCTTCGAGACCGTCCTGGTAGCAATAGACATTGCGCAAACCCAGGTTCTCGAGGCGACGGGCGGCCTCGGCTGCCAGCTCGCATTCTCCACCAGTAGAATAGACCGCGACGAATGACTCCGGATTCATGACGCGCGCTACCCGGAAGGTCAGGGACCCCAGCGGCGCACTCATGGCGTCGGGGATATGTCCGGCCTCGTATTCGACATCTCCCCGCACATCAAACAGGGCCATGGGGCCAGCTTCCATTCGATCGCGTAGCTCATCGGTCGAGATGGTATTCACCTTTGCACGCTCCTTGGTCAGCCTTGGTCGGCACCCTCACCCGGCAATCGACCGGAGTGATCGGCCTGGCGGATCTGAAATGGCTGGGTTCCGGGGACTTCAAGGCCAGGCGGGTGACGCCGTGGCGGCACCGCGTGGGACGACGGGGGGGCGGGCGTTTCTACAATTGGAATTGTAGCTTTTCCCGGA
>JAAEQP010000665.1 GCA_024231375.1 bacterium
GAGTCCCCGAGCGAGACGTGTCTGTCCCTTTTCTTGCGAAGCGCGCCTTGGACAACAGCCATCAACTCCAAAGCACACCACTAGGCCAGCGCGATTTCTCTCCGGCCGACAGTGCCATCCCGACGATCAAGGCACGTGATCGATTCGATGCCGTGTTCGAGAAGGTACGCGCGCCCTTCCTCGACGCCCGCGCCCACGTCCGCCGCACAGTGGCTGTCGTCCCCGAAGCAGAACGGGATGCCCCGCTCACGCGCAAGATGGACCACCCACGACTCGGGATAGGGATCGCCCAAGCCTTTCCGAATCGCGACCGTGTTGAGATCCAGGATGCCCCCCTCGTCGCGCACCACGTCCAGGGCCCCCTCGGCAGCGGATCGGATGGCAGGTGTGTCCACCGCGCCCCGCGCGGCGGCATACTGACGGATGAGGTCGAAGTGCCCCACGATCTCCGGCCGTAACGCTGCCACCATCTCCGCGACTTCCTCGTAGTAGCGAACCAAAGCCCGCTCGAAACCGCCCTGTATCTCCACGTATTGGTCGAACGACGCCTGGCCGTAGTCGAATAGAAAGTCATCGATGAAATGCACCGATCCCACCATGTAGTCGAACGCGTATCGCTCGCGGTAACCCAGCATCAGATCCACATACCGGTCGCTGGGGACCACCTCCGACTCGAAGCCACGAAGCAGGCACAGCCGGTCCGCGTATTCGTCCACCAACTCGGCCGTTCGCCGGGCGTAGGCATCGAAATCCGCTTCGATCTTCGCCACGTCCCATCCCATAGCCACTTCATCCGGATAGAGAAAACGCGCTTCCACCCTCGGCGCATGTTCCGACAGACCGTAGGTAGAGAACCCCTTGGCCACCGCCGCTTCCACCATCGCGCACAGCGGATCCTTGGCATGATCGCAGTAGTCCGAACTGTGCCCGCCGTGCAGCGAAACCATCCACTCTGGAGCGTTCAACCGGCCACCCTCCGTGTCAATCCTGCCAACACCCGGGAGAGGTCGTCCCACCGCCTGGCAAGCCGCCCTTCGCCGTGCGCCACCCTACCAGAACCAACGTTGGACCGGCAACGTCATCAGTGCCAACCTGGCCGCCCGAGAGATATCTGGCAGGCGCCCTATCCTCGGTCGCCCGTCCCTCGACGCTCAAGGGTGAGCGACCGACGGCTCCGACGGGACAGGGCTTCGACACAAACCACGCACTCAGTATTAGAATCCGGGGTGACCACGGAACCCTTGATGGACCATGAGGTCAGCGATATACTCCCTGAAGCAACCATGTGAAGCTCTCAGAATCGAGGAGGGGATCCGTGTCCGGACGCCGCATTCTTCTGTTGGTTGCTCTGGTGGTGCTTCTGATGTTCGGACCCTTCGCCACGGCTACATCGCCCGCAGGAATCAATGGATCCCTCGTTCCACAAGGCAACACGTGAAAACCCTTCTCACCAGCCTCGTTCCGGGAGCCGCCGAGAAGGAGGCGTTCCGGTCGCACGTCGAGAACTGGACGCCCGCCGGACCGGCAGCCGGGGATTCCGGTGCCAACACCGAGGCCCTGGAGACTCTCAACGCGCTGGGATACCTCGACGGCTACGAGAAGCCACAATCCGCCGCCGGTGCCTCATTGAAGGAAAGGAACCAAGAAATGAGGGTCCTGTCGTAATGCGAAGCCGTGTCCCATTAACGAATTCCCAGCGGGGTCTCTTGCCGCCAATCCTGCGTTCACTTGTGGTGATGTGCGTGGCTCTGTTCACGCCCAAGGGCGGCGCCGACATGATCAGCTACACGTTCCGAACAACAGACGGAGGCAAGATACTGCTCACCAGTGTGACGGTCGACCGCGAGGACGGCCCCGTAGTCTACGACGCCGCCAGGCTCATTCCGGCAACGTTGACGCACTTCGCCTCTGCCACGACCAATACGGTTGCCATGCCTTCGGGCAGCGACGCGCCGACGGCCGCGCAACGCCGCCATCTTCTTGGCCCAGTCCTCAACGAAGGCCTGCTCAACCCGGCCGGTGGGCCCGAACCCTTACGAGGGTCTCCCGTGATCCAGGGGGACCACCTGACGCCGGGCATGGCGATCGCGTTCGCCGAACCCGTGGAGAATCTGCCGGGCGACGACGTTGTCTTCTTCGAGTTGCAGCGGCGCATCAACAGCCCGCTTGCGGGCGACCCTGTTCATGTCGTTCCACTGGTGTTTCGCGACGGATTGCGCCCCATCACCATCTCGGAATACGACATCCAATTCGAGGACCCGAAGGCGGTGGAACTCGACCCCTTCGAGGCGTTCTCTACCAGCGGCCCGCCGGGCTCTTTGGCGGCATTTGAGTCAACCCCGCTCAAACGCGGCAGTTCGAACAGCGATTTCAAGGTACTGGCGGTCGGCATCGACCTGTCGGACCTCGGTTACGGAGATGGCGAGCGTGTGGAAGGCCTGTTCTTCCAGAACGCCGGAGTCGGGGGACCGTGTGTCGACCCGGTGTGCATCGCCGGGCTGCCCTCTCCCAAATCGCCGAATACCCTTGAAGCGGAACCCAAGACGCCGCGCCACCCCGGTGGGCTGACGCTTGAGGGCATGCTGGATGGCCCGATGGCGCGAGTCGACGAGATCGTGTTCGCCGTGCGCGCGGGCGGCACCGACCACTGGTACGCCAATTTTGGGTACTACTCGGCGCCAAACCGCGAATACCCGCCCCAGCGCGCACCGGACGGCGTTGTTCTGCCTGCCATCTTCAAAGCGGGCGGCGGTCGTCTGTGCATGCTGAACCCGCGCACGGGAGACGTGCGCACGCTTCTCGATGACACGAACGGCGCCATGCGCGATCCCTTTGTCCACTATGAGGGCGATCGGATCCTGTTCTCTTATAGAAAGGATGGATCGCCCTATTACCACCTCTACGAGATCAACCGTGACGGCAGCGGCCTGACACAACTGACCGACGGCCCGTACAACGACATCGAGCCTACCTACTTGCCGGATGACGGAATCATGTTCTGTTCGGACCGGTGTCGCCGGTTCGTTAACTGCTGGATTTCGCCCGTCGCGACACTCTATCGGTGCAACGGTGACGGTACGGGCATCCGGACCGTCTCCACCAACATCGAACACGACAACACGCCCTGGGTACTGCCTGACGGACGCGTCCTCTACATGCGCTGGGAGTATGTGGACCGCAGCCAGAGCCATTTCCACCATCTGTGGACCACCAACCCGGACGGCACAGCCCAGATGGTCTACTACGGCAACCAAAACCCCGGCGTCACCATGATCGACGCCAAGCCCATCCCCGACGGTCACACGATCGTCGCCTCCTTCTCACCGGGGCACGGCCGTCCCGAGCACGACGGGCACATCACCGTCGTCAACCCTGCGCTGGGTCCCGATTCGAAGCAATCGGCCAAGCGCATCAGCAAGGGCGGTCCCGTGTTCCGCGACCCCTACCCCTTGTCCGAGAAGTGTTTTCTGGTGGCGCGAGGCAAGGAAATTCTCGCCATGAACGGCGCGGGCACAACGTACCCGCTCTATGCGTTGCCGTCGGATGAGGGGCCGTTGACGTGTCATGAACCGCGGCCAGTCGTGTCACGGAAGCCCGAACCCGTCATTCCGCCACGATCCAATCCATCGAAGCCGACCGGCACCCTCTTCCTCACGGACATCTACCACGGGCGTTCCATGGAAGGAGTGCCCCGAGGATCGGTCAAGGAACTGCTGGTCCTGGAGCAACTGCCGAAGCCGGTGAACTTCTCGGGCGGCATGTGGCCCATCAGCATCGGCGGCACGTTCACGCTTGCGCGCATACTCGGCACAGTGCCAGTCAATCCTGACGGATCGGCCCACTTCGAAGTGCCCGCCATGCGATCCCTCTTCTTCGTGGCTCTGGATGAGGCAGGGTTGTCGGTCAAGCGAATGCAGAGTTTTCTGACGGTGATGCCCGGCGAGACCACGAGTTGCGTGGGTTGCCACGAACCACGTACCAACACGCCGCCTTCCGGAGCAGCTCTGCTTCAAGCCATGCACACGCCCCCAAGTACCATCAAGCCGGTGGCGCATGTGTCCGACGTGATGGACTTCGCGCGCGACATACAGCCCATTCTCGACAAGTACTGCGTGAAATGCCACAACCCCGAACGGTATGCCGGCCGCGCAGACTTCACCGGCGACCACTCGCCCCTGTTCAGCCAGAGCTACTGGACGATTACCCAGCGCGGCCTGGCGGTGGACGGTCGAAACGAACCCAAAGGCAATCGCCCGCCCTACACCATCGGCAGTTCGGCCAGTCCCCTGATGAAGAAGATTGCGGGCGGGCACAACGATGTGCGCGTTACGGCCGAGGAACGCGACCGGATTCGTCTGTGGATCGATTCCAGCGCGCCCTACGCAGGGACGTACGCCGCGCTGGGTTCCGGCCTGTTCCCCGTGGAGTTTCCCGCGGAACTCATGGAGCGCCGTTGCGGCGAATGCCATTCAAGCGATCCGCCGGCGCAGAGGCCGATTGGAAAGCACCGCTACTTCCAGTTCGGCGACAAGGGACGCGCGCTGCCGCTTGTGCATACCCTCATGGACCTTCAGTACATTCGCGCCTACATGGGGTATTACAAGTACAACACCGGCCGAACACCGCAATCCCTGTGGAACCTCACACGGCCTGAAATGTCCCTGCTGCTACGAGCGCCGTTGGCCAAGGATGCGGGCGGACTGGCCCTGTGCGAGGGCGAGGTGTTCGTTTCGCGCGACGATCCGGACTATCAGGCGATGCTGGCCGCCGTGGACAATGCCGCTCGGAAGCACGACGTAGAGAAGCGGTTCGACATGGCAGGGTTCCGGCCCAACGACTACTACATCCATCAGATGAAACGATACGGCGTCCTGCCCGACACCCTGACGGAGTCGGACCCGGTTGATCCCTACGCAACCGATCGGGCCTACTGGGCCGAAGTGCAACGCGCCGCGGAGGCGTGGCCACACGAAAATCGTGTAGAATGACCAAAATGCATCGCCCTGCGGCTTGGGCCAGACCATATTCACCCAGTCTTGAGAGGAGATAGACGAATCATGATGAACGCAACACACTCCCGAAGCACGATCCTGTTCGCAGCCGCCCTCCTGGCCGTCTGCGCCGTCGCGGTTGTCGCATGCCAGACCGAGGCTCAGGAGCCCGCCCCCGACGGCGAATGGGTCAGCCTGTTCAACGGCAAGGACCTCACGGGGTGGATCCCCAAGATTAAGGGCTACGACCTGGGCGAGAATTTCGGCAACACCTTCCGGGTTGAAGACGGCCTGCTGAAGGTGTGCTACGACCAGTACGACAAGTTCGACAACCGGTTCGGACACTTGTTCTACAAGGACGAGTTCAGCAACTACCGTCTCAAGATGGAATACCGGTTCGTGGGCGAGCAGATTGAGGGCGGCGCCGGTTGGGCCTGGCGAAACAGCGGCGCCATGATTCATGGGCAACCCGCCAACACCATGGCCAAGGACCAGGACTTCCCCGTGTCCATCGAAGTCCAGTTGCTCGGCGGCAAAGAAGAAGGCAAACGGCCGACCGGTAACCTCTGCACGCCCGGCACCCACGTCGTCATGGACGGCAAACTGGTCACCCGCCACGTCATCAACTCAAGTTCTGACACCTACCCGGGCGACGGATGGGTCACCGTCGAGGTGGAGGTCCGAGGCAACACCCTTACCCATTTCGTCGAGGGCAAGCCTGTCCTCACCTACACGGACCCCCAACTGGACGAGAAAGACAAAGACGCCAAGAAGCTCATCGAAGCGGGCCGGCCCGTCAAACTCACAGGCGGCACCATCTCGCTCCAATCGGAGAGTCATTCCCTCGAGTTCCGCAAAGTCGAGATTATGGTGTTTGAGGACTAATCGCACGCAGGAATCCGAAGCGGGGGGACTTGTGCATGAACCGCAGGACGTTTATGGCGGCCGGGCTGGCGACAGGAGCCTTGGTCGCCCGGGCGGGTGTCGCGGAGCCGGATAACCGGCCCAACATCCTCTGGCTCATCTCCGAGGATACCTCGCCCGACATGGCGTGCTACGGTACGACTCAGGTTCAGACACCGAACCTCGACCGTTTCGCGTCGCAAGGTGTTCGGTATACACAGGCCTACGCCACCGCGCCGGTGTGCTCGGCCGTGCGGTCGGGGTTCATGACCGGCATGTACCAGACCACCGTCGGCGCCCACAACCACCGTAGCCATCGCGACGACGGGTACCGGTTGCCGGAACCGGTAGAGCCCATCACGGAGTACTTCCGCAAGGCCGGATACTACGTGTCCAACGCGGCGGGTTTGAGCCGCAACAGAGGCGGCAAGACGGATTGGAATTTCGTCCCCACCCGCAAACCCTTTGACGGCACGGACTGGTCACAGCGCAAGCCGGGACAACCCTTCTTCGCGCAGATCAACTTCAAACTCACCCATCGCACCTTCCAACGCGATAAAGACCGCCCCATCGACCCGGCCACGGTCGACATTCCGCCCTACTATCCCGACCATCCCCTGACGCGGCGCGACTGGGCCGACTACCTCGAATCGCTCCAGGTTCTGGACAACCAGGTGGGTGAAGTGCTCGCCCGGCTCGACGAAGAGGGCCTGGCCGAAAACACCATCGTCTTCTACTTCGGCGACCACGGCCGGCCCCATGTCCGAGGCAAACAATGGTTGTATCAAGGCGGGATTCACATTCCTCTGATCGTGCGCTGGCCGGGACGTATCCAGCCCGGCGTGTCCAACGATTTGGTCAGCACGGTGGACTTCGCTCCCACGGCCATGTCACTGGCCGGATTCAAGCCGCCCTCACACTGGCAGGGCCAGGTGTTCGTTGGCCCAAATTCCGTGAAGCGCGATACCGCCTTCGCCGCACGCGACCGGTGCGACGAAACCGTCGACCGAATCCGATGCGTCTGTACGGACCGCTACAAGTACATCCGCAACTTCTATCCCGACCGCCCCTACACCCAGTTCAATGCCTACAAGAAGAAGCAGTACCCCGTGTTGACCCTCATGGAAGTGCTGCACAAACGCGGCGAACTGACGGACGCCCAGGCACACTTCATGGCGCCCACGCGTCCCACCGAAGAGTTGTACGACCTCGTCGCGGACCCGCATGAGGTACGCAATCTCGCTGACGACCCGGCCCATCAAGAGACGCTCAAGAACCTGCGCGCCAAGCTGGACGATTGGATGACCGCCACCGACGATCAGGGGCGATTCCCGGAACCGACCGAGGTGACCGACGAATGGGACCGCGAGGCTCAGGGACGCTACGCGTCGGCCATGGAGAAGCGCGGGCTGTCGCCGGACGCATCCGACGAAGAGTACCTGGCCTGGTGGGAGCGCACCTTGCTCTAGCCCGGATATTTCACCGGGTTCCGTCGCGAGCGAGTGAAGATTGCGCCAGATCAGGTGCTTGGTGCTGGCTGCCGGACGACAGCGTGTCGAGATACGTCGAGGTCGGCAGGCAAGGCAAGTGCCTGAGATGGTGTGAGATTCACGCGCGCAGCAGAAAGCCGGTGAAATATCCGGGCTAGACCACCCCCTGGCCCACTCCAAGCAGGAACGGGCAGACCATTCCTTCCACTCGTCATGCTGAGCGCGGGCAATCATCTCGCACCCAGGCCCGCCACCCATCAACTCATGCACAGGGAAGTTGACCCAGGGCAATCGCACTAAAACTCAATCTGCTATAGCGTCTGCGTTGTGAGTGCAGCCCCGCGTACCCCTTCCGGCCCACGGAGGAGAGATCGATCTGCGCAGTAAGCTTAGTTAGACA
>JAAEQP010000666.1 GCA_024231375.1 bacterium
GAGCTTGGCAGTCCCCGTTTGTCGCTTCTGTTTTCGTGCGTGTGTGGCTTTTTCAACAGGCCCACAGCCCGGTCTTTCGCTTACAAGCGACGCGCGAGGAAGGCCATCCGGCCCGCCCCGCGCGCTTGATCGCTCAAACGTCTCCACGGTTCAGTCGATAGCGACCGCCTTACCCGTCTTCGCCGACTCGTACGCAGCAGCCGTGACCGCCAACGCCCGCAGACCGTCCTCGCCGGTAATGGGAGGTTCGCCCTTTGTGTCGACCGCTTTGACGAAGTCCCGAACCAGCCCCATGTCAGGCGTATCGCCCCAGTAGGCCCATTCGGCCTTCATCGTCTCGTCGTTGTACACGTTGATCTTCTGGTTGAACGCGTCGATGGACGTCACGCCCTTCTCGCCGATGAGTTCCATCGTCACGTCGCCCCAGGTCGGGAAACTGGCCGCCCGGTTCCAACTGGCCACGTGCGCGATCTTCACGCCGCCTTCCATCTCCAGTTGGAGCACGCCGCAATCGTCGAGATCCGTGTCGCGGCCCATCACCTTGCCGTTCTCGCAATAGACCTTGGTAAACTCCTTGCCCAACAACCAACGGAGCAAGTCGGCCACATGCACGGTGTGGTCCATGGTGGCGCCGCCTCCCGCCAAGTCCATCTGCGCGAACCAGCCGCCCGGAAACCGGCCGTTGTTGGTGCATGAGGCTGCGTAGATCGCGCCCAGATCGCCGTTGTCGAGTTGTTGCTTCAGACCGATGAACGGTTGCAGGTACCTGCACGGAAAGGCCGTACCCAGTCCGACGCCCGCCGACTTGCACGCGTCGATCATCGCCTGGCAGTCGGCCACGGTCGTGGCGAGGGGCTTCTCGCACAACACCCATTTCTTCGCTGCGGCGGCCTTCTCCACCATCTCGCGGTGTTTCACGTTCTCCGACGTCACCACCACGCCTTCCACGTCGGTCGCCAGGAAGTCGTCCAGGCTCTCGATGAACTCCACGCCCAAATCGCCAGCCGCCTTCTTGCCGCGGGCCAGATCGTCGTCCCACACTGCCGTGAAATCCGCCTCAGGCAATTCCTTCAGGCACGCCGCGTAGCTGTACGCGTGCATATGGGCGAAACTCATGATTCCCATCTTGGCCATGATGTGCGTCTCCTATAGCGTGACGGGTTGGCCCGTCTTCGCGGATTCAAGCGCCGCCGACGCAATGCGCACGGCCCACGTCGCGTCCTCAGGCTTCACCTTCGGCTCGCCCTTCCCTTCGATCCAGTTCAGGAAATCCACCCACTCCAGTTGGTACGGGCTGACTTCCACCGGGCTGCCCGGCACGATCATGGTCGGGCCTCCGCCTTCGACCTGGCGCATCATGGTGCTGGCGGGGGCCTCCTCGCTATCGAAGGTGATCATGCCGCCATCGCCGCAGATCTCCACCTTCACACGGAACCCGGCCGGATGCGCCCACGTGCCGATGACGTGGGCGATGATGCCGCTCTTCAGACGCAGCGTGACCAGGGCATAGTCGATGTGGTCGTCGCGCTGCAACGCCTGACAGTAGACCCGTTCCACGTCACCGAAGGCGTACCGAATCCAGTCGTAGTCGTGAATGGAGCTGTCGAAGGTCACGCCGCCGCTCAGCGCGTAGTCGCGAAACCACAGACCTTCTCCATGGGGGAAGATGCCGCCGCGATACGCCTTCACGAACCCGACCTTGCCTACCTTGCCCGCATCGACCTGGGCCTTCATGGCCTCGAACTCCTGGAAGTACCGGACCACGTGCGCCACGAACAGCTTCACGCCGGCTTTCTCGGCGGCCGCTTCCGCCCGGAGACACTGATCCACCGTGCGGCCGAACGGCTTCTCGCAGAAGATGTGCTTGCCTGCCTCCGCCGCGGCGATCACATAGTCCGTGTGGGTCGGCGTCGGCGTCATGACCCCGATGACATCAATGTCGCTACGCTGGCACAGGGCCATGCAGTCGGTGGTGGCCTCCGCACCGTGCGCGTCGGCCAAGGCTTGGGCCTTTTCCTGATTCGCGTCGCCGCAGGCCACCAGATTGAGCCCGCAGTTCCGGGCGAACTGGGCGTGGTTGGCGCCCAACCCCCCGCACCCGATGATTGCTACATTCATCGTTCTCCTCCGAGTGTCTCTGTCCGCTATAGCGTGACGATGGTCTCGATGCTGGTGAACACGTGCTTGAGCATGGTCTCGAGCGAGTGCTCGTACGGTCCGTACTCCGCCGTGAGGGCCTTGTCGTACCCAATCTCGCGCAACGCCGCGGCCACCGCCGGCCAGTTCACGTCGCCTTCCATGAGCATCACGAATCCGCCCATCGTACCGACCGACGCACGGAAGTCTTTCATGTGGACCGCACACACGCGCTTGCCGAGAATGCGCAGCCACTGCTCGGGATACCCGTACGGGATCATGTTGCCGATGTCCACGTACGCCCCCACATACTCGCTCTCGCACTGGTCGATGAAGTCCCGCGTCTCGGTCGGACTTAGCAGGAACTTGTTCCACACGTTCTCAATGCCCGCGCAGACCTTCAGCCTTTCGGCCGTCTCCGCCAGTTTCTTCATGCCTTCCAGCGTGTTCTCGACGGCCACATCGTACGGTGTCTCACCGTCCACAACCCCCGCGACGACGAGGAGCGCGCTGGCGCCGAGCCAGTTCGCAATCTGCAACGCCTTCTGGTTCACTTCAAGCGCCTTGTCGCGAATGGCCGCGTCGGTGGAACTGAATTGGTAGGACCAGCCCAGGCCCGAGCCGACGCTGTGCAGCGCAATCCCCTCCGCCTCGGCGTGCTTGCGAATCGCCGTGATCTCCGCTTCCGTGGCACCCAGCAGGGTGGGACCGTCCTCTCCCACACAGATCTCGAACGCCGTGAATCCGACCTTCTTCGCGAGCGAGATGGCATCGGTTGCCGGCATGTCGGCCGGAAAGGCCCATTGATTGATCGCTGGTCTCATGACAGTTCCTTTCCTGGAATCCCCTCTGTTATTTCTGCTCATCAAGGCCGATGTACATTGGGAGAAATCTGACGCCCTCACGCCCCTGGCAGCACGATTTCGCCATTATACCCAATTGCGGGATTCGATGTACCCACAGCGCCCTGCGAAGTATCCTCACGTTTGTCCATGGTGGAGGCAGAAAAGTCTAGACACCGATGTCAAAGTGTGCTACATTGTCTCTGAGGGTTGGAGATCGGGTGGTAGAAATGGAGCGGTTCTTCTCGGCTGGTGCAATGGGGATCCCCAGGATTCCCTGGTTCCCCCAACCAGTGGGATTCACCTGCGGGGGCAAGCCGAGCGCGCGGTGAAGTCCTGGATACGGACGTTTTCGAACGACGTATGAGACTCCGCGAAAGGCTTCGTGTCGCATTTCTCCCCGAACACTCAGGCTGTGACAGGTCCTGCGGATGGGTCCTGTTTTGTGCATAGTGTAACGGTGTCATAAGGAAAACGGAGGAAATCGGTATGAAGACGAAAGGTTTTACGCTCATCGAACTGCTGGTGGTCATTGCAATCATTGGTATCCTTGCAGCCATTCTGTTGCCGGCACTTGCCCGTGCCCGTGAGGCTGCCCGTCGTGCGAGTTGTCAGAATAACCTGAAACAGTGCGGTATTGTGTACAAGATGTACGCCAACGAAGCCAAGGGCGAGAAGTTCCCGCCGGCCAAGTATGCGGACGGCGACTTGTGCGACAGCTACACCTTGGATTTCTTCTTCCAGGGCGACACGGTTTATCCCGAGTATCTGACGGACATCAATGTCCTTCTTTGCCCGTCGGACGCGGATGGAGCGGACTACGACGGCTGGAACATTGGCAACGATGGCAGCGCGGGCATCGCCCCGTGCGAAATCGACGTGCGCTCCTACGTGTACACGGCATGGGCGCTTTCACTCGATGACTACACCGTGGGCGATCCCAACGCCGCACCCGATGGCAACGTAGACATGACCGACTTCGCGTTGGGTGTTCTCGGCGGCTTGCTGAGTGATATCGAGGCCCAGTCGAACAAGGGTGATGCGGCCAAGGCTGCCGACAAGGATCTGGACCATCCCCGCACCGGCACCATCTACCGGCTTCGCGAGGGCATCGAGCGGTTCTTCATCAGCGACATCAACAACGCCGCTGCCACCGCCACCGCCCAGAGCGAAATCGCGGTCATGTGGGACCAGCCCAGCACGCAGGTTGACGAATTCAACCACGTACCTGGCGGCTGCAACGTGCTCTACATGGACGGTCACGTCTCGTTCGTGCGCTTTCCGAGCGACGAGCATCCTGTGAATCTCGCCATGGCTTACCTGAACGGTACCCTTTTCTAGGTAGCGGCTGACACGTATTCTCTCAGGGCGGCCCGCGCAACATTGCGCGGGTCGCCCTTCTTCTTTCTGGATACTCTCCTC
>JAAEQP010000667.1 GCA_024231375.1 bacterium
AACACCTCGTCCTCAAAGCCACCGAACTCGGCCTCGGCACTTGTTGGGTGGGCTGGTTCAACGAGGACAAGGTGAAGGACATCCTCGCCATCCCCAAGAGCGTCCGCGTGTCCGCCCTCCTCGCCGTGGGCTATCCCAAGGAAGCCCCGCCAACAGAACACACGCGGAAGCCGCTGAGCAAGATCCTGTTCGGCAACCGGTGGGGCATGAGCCTGGATGGGGACAAGTAAGCCGCGTCGGGCTCTTATGTCCCCTGGAGTCCCTCTCGAAAGCATCGACAAGAGCCTTCATGTCATTCTGTCCAAAACGCATAGATTTCGGCGTTCTGTAGAAGGCATCGCAACTGGACGGGTCTATCTTTCAACTCTCCCAGGACCTCAGCGTCCTGCCACCGAACCGGAATCCGGACGCCGTTCTGCGCCACCTCAACGCACCTGTTGTGCGAGAACGGCGCCATGACGGCACCGTCCTCATCGAGGACCTCGACTCGGATGCCGCCGCCCGTCGCGTTGGCGTTGATGAACAGCGTGTCGCCGTCGAGCCTCAGAGGCTTCGTGGTGAGAACGCCGCCCTCGTCACCGGCGCGCATGGAGACGAACCCATCCACCCTCAGCGTACCCAGGCCGATGGAGCCCCGGTTCGGCGTTTCGTCGTGGGTGGTGCTGCGCCCGCAGTAGTAGAACCACAGCTCGTCGCCAACACGCACGGGCGGGTCCGTGCTCGGCGAGTTGTTGCCGTAGTCCCACGTGCCTTTCTCGGGACTGCACGGAATGAACGGGTCGCGGATAAGCCGGTCCCACCGTTTCGCATTGCGGCTGCTGGCCAGTTCGATGTCCACGCGGTCATTGGGGACGTCGTACATGCGGAGCAGGCCGAGGTAGACGCTCTCGTAGGGGAAGACGATCAT
>JAAEQP010000668.1 GCA_024231375.1 bacterium
CAGTCCCCATTTTCGCTCGGTCTCCTACTAGAAAACCAGCCCAAAGGGCCAAACGGCCTCAAGACCCGGAAACCGAAATCCTCCCCACGCGTTCCTACGCCCCGGCTATCGCCACAGGCGCATTGGTTTTCCATCTTCCATTGGTGAAGTCGGGGAAGTCGATCCAGTCGCTGTTCTTGGCGACTGACTCGATGGTCAGGGGCACGATGGCGCTCCACGTGGCGGCATCATACACGTCCTGGGGCGTCTGTGTCTTGTTGCTGACGGCTTTGATGAATTCGTAGACGGTGATGTAATCCGAGCCGCCGTGGCCGCCGTTCTTCTTCGCTTCTTCCTCCAGCGCCGTCCAGAGCGGATGGGCGTATTGGGTCATGTAGGGGTCGAAGGGTTCGTAGGTGTGAGCCTTCGGCGATGTGCCTTCGAGGTAGATCTGGCCGGCGTGGTGGATGCCTTTGGTGCCTTGCAGCCGCAGGATGAGGTCGTACTGGCGCGGGGTGCTTGTGTCGTAGTACAAGGTCACCGTCTTTCCGTTTGCCGTTTGGAGCAGGGAGGTGTTGACATCGCCTTGGGTGTAGGCGCGCTCTGCCAGCGGATGGTCGGGGCCGAACTTCTGCGCGGCGTAGGCGTTGTGTCCTTTCGACGGCGTACTCATGCTCGTGAGTCGTGTGAAGCGATCGCCGCGGTTGATGTTGAACCACCACGCAATCGGGCCGATGGGGTGGGTCGGGTAGAGGTTGCCGTTCAACGCGGCGGAGTGTTCGCCCCGCCACGTGAGTTGCCCGTCGTCGGTGAACGCGAGGAACCGGCAATCGTGTTGATAGCCTCCTTCGGCGTGAAGCAGCTCGCCGAACACGCCCTCGCGCACCATGCGTGTCAACGTGAGCACGTTCCGGAAGTAGTTGACGTTCTCCAGCATCATGCACGGCATGCCGGTTTCTTCCGACGCCTTGACGAGGTCCCAGCATTCCTGCAGCGTCCCGGCGGCCGGCACCTCCGTCGCGCCGTACTTGCCGGCCCGCATAGCGGCCACCGTCACGGGCGTATGCCACTTCCAGGGCGTCGCGGTGAGCACCGCGTCGAGGTCGTCGCGCGCGACCAGATTCTTCCAGTCGTACTCGTCCTTCGTGTACGCCTCGGGACGGGTGCCGCGCGCCTTCTCCACCTTGTCCTGGGCGCGCGCCGCATGCGCAGGGTTGATGTCGCACACCGCCGGAATCTCGACGCCCGGCAACTGGAGCATGGTGTCCAGCAGATGCGTGCCCCGGTTTCCTACGCCGACGACGCCTACGCGCACGGGTTTCATTGCTTGTTCCTCCTGCGCAGTGGCGTTTGTGAGGAATGCGGCGGTGCCCACCGCCGCGCCCGTCTGCATGAAGCCGCGCCTCGAGATACCGGATTGGATTCTCATCGTATCTCCTCTCCTGGGATGAATGATGGCGTCATTGTAGCCGAAGTTCTCTGGCGGGTTCAGCAACGCCGGTGATGTAGTCCTGGACGGAACAGAGCCCGTA
>JAAEQP010000669.1 GCA_024231375.1 bacterium
GCCACCATCGCGTCGGTCTCGCAGAACGACTGGCACGGCAATTGCCAGTGCGCCAAGTGTGCGGCAGTCGAGAAAGAAGAAGACAGCCCCGCTGGTTTGATGATCCGCTTCGTCAACGCCGTCGCCAAGGACATCGAAGAGGAGTTCCCCCACGTCGCGATCAGCACGCTGGCATACCAGTACACCCGCAAACCGCCCAAGCATGTCAAACCGCGTGACAACGTCATCGTCAGGCTCTGCAGTATCGAAGCGTCGTTCAGCGTCCCCCTGGACCACGAGCGGAACAAGCCCTTCCGCGACGACATCGTGGGCTGGTCGAAGATCTGCGACCGACTCTACGTCTGGGACTACGTGACCAACTTCCGGCACCACATCATGCCGCACCCGAACCTGCGGGTGCTGGGACCGAACGTGAAGTTCTTCGCCGACCATAGCGTCAAGGGCCTCTTCGAACAAGGCGCCTACACGACCAACGGCGCCGAGATGGCCGAACTGCGCGGCTGGGTCCTGGCCAAGCTGCTGTGGGACCCGAACCGCGATGGGGACGAACTGATCGACGAATTCATCGAAGGCTATTACGGCCCGGCCGCACCACACATCAAGGCGTACCTGAACGTCACTCACAAGGCGGTCGAGAAGAGTCGCGATTGGCTGGGATGCTTCGAGAAGCACACCGCCAAGTACCTTTCCTTCGACACGCTGTCGCGCGGTTGGGCGCACTTGGAGCAGGCCGAAGCGGCGGTGAAGGGCGACCCCGATCTGCTCTTCCGCGTGCAAGTGGCGCGGTTGCCCGTCATGTACACGCTCATGATGCGCTGGAACGAGATGCGCGAGGCCGCTGAGAAGGCCAA
>JAAEQP010000670.1 GCA_024231375.1 bacterium
GAACGTCTCGCGTGATTGAGCGGCCGCTTCCCAAATCCGTACCAGCGCCGCGTCGCCAATCTGCCGCATCTGCGACATCATACCGTACTGCGTCGCCTTCGCACGGAACTTCCCATAACGATAGCGTTGCAATTGTTCTGTAAATTGCCGGGATGTTGGTTTTGGGCGTGACCTGGTTTCCTGCTTTTGGCGTGGGTCAGTTGATTTCCATGGTAAGGTACTTTCTTCCGGACATCCAGCCTTCGTCGACTTCCATCAGCACGGCACTGGCTAGTCGCAGGAGCGATGCTTCGTTGGGGAAGATGCTAACCACGCGGTTGCGGCGTTTCAGTTCGCGGTTGAGTCGTTCGAGCATATTGCTGGTTCTCATCCGAACTCGATGCCGCGTTGGCAAGCAGAACACCGTGAGCGACTCGGGGATATTGACCTCCATCCAATCGGCCAGTTTCGGCGCCTTGTCGGCATGTCTCTCGACCGCGCACCGCAGCCGACGGTCGGCTTCCGCACGGTCCGGCGCGTCGAAGACGTCGCGCAAATCGGCGACCACTTCCTCCCGCATGGCATCGCTGGGGATATAGCGCAGCGCGTTCTGCATCACGTGAAACTGGCAACGCTGCCAGGGCACGCCGACGAAACACGCCTGGCGAGCCGCCTTCAGTCCTTCATGGGCATCGCTGACGATGTAACGGACGCCGCAGAGGCCGCGTGCCACCAGGCTCTTGAAGAACTCACGCCAATGCACCTCCGCTTCGGAGTCCGAGACGCTCGTGCCCAGCACCGTGCGGTGGCCATCGGGCGTGATTCCGATCGCCACCAACAGCGCCATGTCGACGACCGTTCCGCCACGACGCACGTGCTCGTAGCGGGCGTCAAGGATCAAGTACGGCACGTCGCTCAGCGGCCGCTCACGCCACCGCTGGAGCTCTTCGTCGAGCTGGCCGGTCAACCGGCTCACCGTCGAGCTGGAGACCTCGTGGCCGCACAATTCGTGGACAATCTTCGACACCTTACGAGTCGAGACGCCTTGAACGTACATTTCGGCCAAGGCGGCGGTCAACGCCCGTTCGCTCCGAATCCCGCGTTCCAAGGCTTGGGGATAGAAGTCGACGTTGCGTGTCTGGGGAACGTCCAGATGCAGATCGCCGATCCGCGAGTGGACCGTCTTGTCCTTGTAGCCGTTGGCGTGGCCGCGACGCTGCTCCGTCCGCTGGTAGGGTGCGGCGCCCAACGTCTCGCACCGCTCGATCTTCATCACCTCGTTCAGCAACAGTTCGATCACCTTGGCCAGGCCATCGAATCCATGCTCCGCGAGCAGTTGGATCGCCTCGTGACATCCGCTAAACTGCGTGGGGTGGGTCATGACTGGTCTCCTTTTTCGGCAAGTGAAGTAACCAATTCAGGAAGCCAAGTCTGGCCCACCCCTATCCATCCGAACAATACCAAGCAGTGACTGCATCACTGTCAATGCAGTCATTTACAGAATGTCTGGGACACTATCCACCGTTGTCGCTGGAAAACACAATGAGCGTATTGCGATCCATACCCCTTGCCTTCAACGCGTCAACAACTTGCCCAACAGCCTCGTCTACGACGGCCAAC
>JAAEQP010000671.1 GCA_024231375.1 bacterium
CCCGTGTAGGTAATCGCCCCCAGGATGGCCCTGGCTTGCAGATCCACAGGGGACATATCGAGGGGGGCGCCGCACACAAACATCATGTCCTGCTCGTGGTACCGAATCTCGGTGACCGCGTTCCGCAGCGCGACGTTCCCGCTAGCGCAGGCGCCGCCCATGGTATAGACGGGCCCCCGCAACCCCAGGCTCTCCCCGACTGATGCGGCCTGATCCGTGTCCAACCCGATGAGCGCCAGCATCATGACCACCCGTCCCACCGCCAAGGGCACTTCCCACGCGCAGAGGTACTCGATACGCTGGGCGGGTTCCTCGACGGATCGGGCGATGGTATCAAGCCGCAGACTCTGATGGGGTATGCCGAAGAAGGGACCAGCCGTCGATCGAAGGAGGCCGAACGCGATGAGGGTGACGAAGCTGAGCTTCAGGGAGACCACGGTGCCAGCGGCCAACAGCAGACACACGCCCGCGAACATGAACCGCTTCCGATTTTCAGGCACGACCATCCGGCCAAGGACCAGCGCCGTACATACGCCCACAATCGCCTGCACGGACGCGTAGTTCCCAACACTAACCTCTTTTCCTGTCTCAAGATACATCAGCAATCCCAGCAGAAACCCAAAGATACTGAACGTACCGAACAGCGAGAACGCCGCCAGCATCATCAGCCGCCAGTCCCGCTGGTCGGGTCCGGGCCACAGAGCCCGCTTCAGCCGGAACGGACGGGGCTTGCTGTCCGACGGCATAGCGAAGCTCAGGAAGAAGCAGACCACGTACAGGCATACCGCCATTCCAAACACGAGTTGGTATCCCACCAGGCCCTGCCCGGCGTAGGCGATGATGTATCCCCCCGCGAGCGGCGCCAGCAAGCGGAAGATGCCGTTCACTGCCTGCAGGAGTCCGATGAAGGACTCGCGCCTGCCTTCGTAGGTAACGTCGAAGTTGAACGTGTTGGCCCCGGCCCAGAACACGCCCCAGGTCACGCCCAGCATCGCACCCAGCAGAACGGCGTAGTCGGGACACCGCTCCTGAAGCCCCAGCAGGAGCGCGTAGTACGCCGCGTGAAGCACCAGCCCCAGCCGGTAGGCGTGAAGCCGCTCGCGGCGGGCCGAGTACCATCCAGAGAACAGGAAGACGACGGGCGTCACGATGTACAGCGCCAGATAGTGGTGAAACACCACGGTGATATCCTGGCTGTTCTTGTACAAGTACACCGATACGAACACGTTGCAGAGTGCCGACGCAGCCGTGTACAGGCCCATCAGGGCCAGGGCCACTTTCGCTTTCGGATGGAGTTTCCGGGTTGACATGGATTTCCTGTGGAACATTCGGCGGGGAACCTGGAGCGCCCCCGAGCAAAACGGAACCTAGTAACCCTATCACGGGAATCCCGACAGTGCAACACGAGACACGCCTGGATTCAGGGCGAGAGCCGTGTCAATCAGGTTCTAAGTCACTGTGAATACGCGAGAAACAACGGAATCGACCCGCGTATCCTCATGATTTCCTCTGCGTTCAAGCACAATGCCAGAATTCATACAAACGTTGGCTTGAATTCTCCCGCCCGGATTCGGTATAAATGGGGCTCTTCAGAGGCCTCGCCAGTCATCTCGACCTGAAGGTAATCGATGTCATCTCATGCAGGAGGATCACTCTACCTATGCGCGCACGTCATGTCTTGCTACTGTCCGTACTCGCCATTGCATTCGCTTTCACCGCTGTTGCCGACGATGCCGAAGCCCACGCCGAATCCGCCGCGAGCAAGAACCTCGACGAACCTGGCAAGTGGCAGATCTTTTTCGCCGCCGCCAACCTCTACCCTCGTCTGGAGGAATCCGAGGGCAAGGTTGAAAAACTCATCAACGGCGGACTAGGTCGCACTGTCCACTTCTGGCGCGAACCCGTCACCTTCGGTGACTGGGCCAAGGACGGCAAGATGTGGGACTTCCAGATCGGCGTCGGCCGCGACGTTGGCGAGAAGACCGTTGTCCACTTCTCCGTGGGCGGGACGTATGGCAAGCAGGAGAACTCCGAATGGTATATTCCTCTGGGCGTCCCCACGGGGATTGATGTCGATTTCACGCGCTCCCTCTGGTTCGTGTCGAGCGGTGTGAACTACTACTTTCTCGGCCGCCCCGAAATGCCAGAAAAGAAGGAAGGCCAGAGCTTCCTGGCGCGCCGTCTGCTCGCCGCCAGGCCCTACGTCGAATGTACGGCTGGCTACGTGAACCTCAAGACCAACGCCACGATCACTCTGAACCGCCCGCTGATGGACAACGTGTTCCACTACCAGGACAAAGCCCGCTACGACCTGTTCTACATCAGCCCACGCGTTGGCGTCGAGCTCCCCGTGACCAAACGCGACAGCATCGGCTTGGCCGCCGGCTACCTCTTCTTCACCAACCACTGCGAAGAAGCCAACAACCTGTCCATCTATACCACCGTGCGGCATCGGTTCTAGAGGGCGCCAACAGGGTCTTTCTGCAGAGCCACGATATTTGCCTCTCCCCTCGCTTGCTTGGTACGCTGGGGTCCTTGTACAACCGGTTCCGGCCGCCTTGCCGGGACTGAGCATGGGGGGGAGTATCGATGTCCAGGAATCGCCGTGCTTCGTTCATTACTCTGACTGTACTGACGTTGGCTGTCGCAAGCTCGGGGTTTGCGGCCGCGCAGGCCATCGGCGTTGCCAATCCGTCCTTCGAAACCGGCGCCGATGGACCGGAGGGGTGGACCCTGTCCGGTGGGGACGGCGCCTGGCAAGACAAGGATGCCGCGGACGGCACACGAGCCATAGCCGTGAGTGGCGATGGCAAAACCACAAACCATTGGCGCTCGGACACGATCCCCTTCGAACCGTCGACGGCATACTGGGTCCGGTTTCGCGCGCGGAGTGAAAACGCGTCGGGCGGCACACCGGTGACGGGGGCCGTGTTCGCGAACCGCGACCTATGGGGCATTCCCGACACATGGAAGACCTATGACTCTGTGTTCATGACCCCGTCGAAGCTGACAGCAGACAACGCATGGTTGCGCTTCGGGCAATGGGAGGTGAACGGCACGATCCTGTTCGACAACATCGAGCTGTTCATGGCGCAGCCGCTCTATGCGGAAGTGGCGGACCTGGAACTGGGCGAAGGCGAGTCCATCTCGGGCAACGCGTACGCGTTCAACGCGCCCTTCGCCACGAAGAAGACCAACCACAGCCGCCCCCTGCTCCGGCACAACTGCACCTTCAACACGCTTCGTTGGGTCTTTGGCGCGAACAGCGAGGTGATCTACCGGCATACCATCGGCAACCGCACGCAGCAACACGCCGAGGTGCAGGTGGGCATTACGTACTACACCTCGGGCAAGCTCTCGGTCGATGCGAGCACGGACGGCGAAACGTGGACCGAACTCGGCGCCATTGAAAGCCAGGCGTCCTCCAGTTTCCCGATTCCCGATGACCTGCTGCCGGCCAAGACCGTGTACATTCGAATGCGGGCCGCAGCCAAGAAACGCGTCAACTCGGCCGAGTCCGACGGGGGATCGTTTCAGGTCACCACCTACGGGTATACGGCCACCGTAGACGGAACCGCGGCGGAAGGGCGCGGCAAGACGCGCTATGTCGGCGTGGCGTCGCAGGATCCCCGCGTGAGGGCGCGGGTGGTTTCGCTCGGAGACGCCATGCCCGGCGCCGAATCCATGATGACCGTTGAGGTGGAGAGTGTTACCGGTGAGCCCGTGAAGGTGCTTCCGCAGATGACAATCACTGGGAACGGCGGCGCATTCACTGCGCAGGCCAAGCCACGGGACCTGAAGCCCGGCCGCGCCACGCTTGACGTGCCCTACACCCTCCCCAAGGCCGGCTCGTACAAGGTGGAGTTGAGCCTGGGGGCGGATGCTACGTTCACCGCCTACGCAGCGCTGGACGCGCCCGTGCTGTACGAGTCCGCGTACGGCGAGAGACTGGAAACGAAGGGCGATGTGGGACTCTGGTGGGCGTCGTCGGGTTGGAAGGTGTCGCAATCGCGGCCGCTGCCCAAAGCCAAGGGCAAGGCAGTCGTCATCCGCGCGGCACGCAACGAAGCCGAAGCCGCGCAGCTCGTGGTGCGTCCCGCGAAGCCGCTGACTGGCTTGCGCGCCGAGTGCGGTCCGCTCAAAGGGGCAAAGGGTGCTGTCCTCCCCGCCGACTGCGTGGAGATCTTGCGGGTGGGATACGTTCCGGTCACTACACCGACAGACGAAACCAGTGTGTGCGCGCCGTGGCCCGACCCGTTGCCGCCCTTCACCGGCCCTATCGATGTGGAAGCCGAAACGAACCAGCCTCTGTGGGTTCTGGCGAAGGCGCCAAGGCACGCCGCACCGGGCCTCTACAAGGGAACCATTCGCCTGACAGCAGACGGATACGAAGCGAAGGTACCCCTGGAGGTCGAGGTGTACGGCTTTGAGCTTCCCGACCGAATGACGTGCGTGTCGGCATTCGGGTTCTCTCCTCCCCTGGTGAGTCAGTACCACAAAGTCACCGACCCTGACCAACAGCGACAGGTGGTCGACAAGTATCTGCAGAGTTTCCGCGACCATCGCATCTCTCCGTACGATCCGACGCCCTTCGACGAACCCGCCGTGGAATGGACAGGCCTGGGCCTCTGGAACGGCGGCACGCGCGACCCATCCGAAAAGCATAGCGGCGAGACGTCGCTGATGCTTCGGGACGACTCAGACTCGGCCAATATCTCCGCCGACTACATGCGGCACGTGCGTATTCCGGACGGTGGCCTGCGGCTGCAGTTCTGGTACAAGACCCACGCGCCGGGGCATGAAGCCATGGTCACCCTCACGCACCACCATGCCGGGGGCGCCTGGTTGAGTGGCAAGAACAACGACACGGTGATCACGGGCAACGGCGAATGGCAGTTGTTCGACAAGACCATCACTGCGTTCCCCGCCGACGCAGGCAAGGTCCACCTCATCCTGCGTGCCGCGCGGTGGAGCGAGCCCGGGTCCACGACCGGCGCCACGTGGTTCGACGACCTGTCGCTGACAGCGGCCTCGGGCGCGGAGTTGGTGGAGGACGGTGGGTTTGAGCCGGTGAACGGTGCGCCCGAACCGGTGTTCGACTGGACGAACTGGGACGCTGCCATGGCCAAGGCCATGGACGAGTATCAGTTCAACTGCTACCGGATGCCGATTCCCGGTATGGGCGGCGGCACGTTCCATGCCCGCACGCCACCCAGTCTTCTGGGATTCGCCGAAGACACGCCCCAGTACAAGGCCGCCTTCAGCGCGTACTGCGCGAAACTGGAGGACCACCTCCAGGAGAAGGGGTGGTTAGACGAAGCGTACGTGTATTGGTTCGACGAACCGGACCCGAAGGACTACGAGTTCGTCATGAACGGGTTCCAGAAGCTGAAGGACCATGCCCCCGGCATCGGCCGGATGTTGACCGAACAGATTGAGCCCGAACTCGTCGGCGGCCCGAACATCTGGTGTCCGTTGACACCTTCCTACGACAAGGACCAAGCCGCCGAACGGCGCAAGGACGGCGACGAGTTCTGGTGGTACGTATGCACGGGCCCCAAGGCGCCGTACGCCACGCTGTTCATCGATCATCCGGGCACCGAGATGCGCGTGTGGCTGTGGCAGACCTGGAAACGCCGCATCGACGGTATCCTGATCTGGCAATCCAACTACTGGACCAGCAACGCCGCGTACCCCGACGGTCTCCAGAACCCCTACGAGGACCCCATGTCCTGGGTCTCCGGCTACAGTACGCCAGGGGGTAAGCGTAAGCCGTGGGGCAATGGCGACGGCCGCTTCATCTACCC
>JAAEQP010000672.1 GCA_024231375.1 bacterium
AGCATCTCGTGGCGGGCGCGTACCGAGATGGCGTTGACATGAACCGAATTTCCCAAGCGGGACTTGCTGGCGCGTTTCTGGTGCTTACGTGTTGCGCGGTCGCACTCGGGCGCAGGAGGCAAGGAACGGACTCAACGCATTCGCCCGAGCCTGCCTGAACGGTCTCAGACCGCCATCATTCCGGGACATAGATGGTGAGTTCCTTGCCCCACTTGATGTCGTTCTTGTCTTTCAGGCCATTCCATCGGACGACATCATCGGCCGAGACCTGATACTTCCCCGCAATTCGGAGAAGCGACTCCCCCTGCTTGATTTCGTGGGTGACCGCCTTCGTGTTGGGCGGCGGCACGGGCTCAGGCTCCGCGGCGCTCTCCTCGACGTCCGTTTCCGGCGCGGTCTCCTCAGTGGGCGCCACCGCTCCTTCGGGTTCGGTGGCCGGGGGTTCACTGGACGCTTCGGCCGGTTCCGGCTCAGGCGCGGGATCCGCGGGAGGTTTGGCCGGGGCGGCGATATCCGCGGGCAGTGCGGGCAGCGGGCGCTTCAACGTGCCAGGCTTGCGCAACAGGGCCTGCCAGCGGTCAAGGCGCGCCTTGCTGCGACTCAACTGTTCGATGGTCAGGGCGCCATCGGCCAGCGCCTTGTCGACGGCGGCGCACAAGGCGCGCACGCGACTTGCATCCCCCTCGATCAGAATGGAGGCGTCGCACCCGGCGGCCAAGGCGAGCACGAAGGCCTCTTCGATGGCGTGGGATTCGGTGATCGCGCCCATCTTGAGGTTGTCGGTGATAATGACGCCTTCGTAGTCCCACTCCGTTCGGAAACAGGCCTCGATCAGTTCGGGCGAAAGTGACGCAGGCCGCGGCGGAATCGATCCGTCCCGTTCCAGCGCGGGCACGGCGATGTGTCCCACCATGATTCCCGGGATTTGATGCACCGCCGCTTCGGCGAAGGGATATACCGCCGGCACCACCTCGGGCAGCGGACGGCGGACCACCGCCAGCGTCTCGTCGGTACTCTCGGTGACGGCGCCGTGTCCCGGATAGTGTTTCGCCACGGGCAACGCGCCGCCGGTCATGACGCCGTCCGCGAAGGCAAGGCCCATGGCCGTCACCAGCCGGTAATCGCTGCCGAAGGCCCGTGAATCGAGGGCCGCTTTCGCGCCGGGTTCGTAGATGTCGAGGACCGGAGCGAACAGCACGCCGATTCCCCGGTCGCGCGCGGCGCCGGCGTATCGAGCGCCCGCCTTGTGGGTGGCCTCCAAGCTGGCGCCCTTGCCAAGGTCCGCTGCGCTGGGGGCATCGTCCAGGTTCAGGCGATTCACAATACCGCCTTCCTGATCGACCGCGATCAGAGGAAGGTCGGCCACGTCGGCGCCAAGCCCCACGGCCTGCTTGATCTCACTGATGAGCGATTTCGTTTGCCCGGCGGTCTTGCAGTTGTCCGCCCGAAGCAGAACGCCGCCCGGCCGGACGTCGGCGAAGAGTTTGCGCTCGGCCGGTGTGAGCGACGTGCCGCGCACCGTGACGAACAGGTGCCGCGCGGGCCACGACTCGCGAATCTCCAAAAGAACCGGTTCAGCCTCTTCGGGTTCGGGAGCATCCTCGTCAGGCTGGGGTTCCTCGGGCGTGTCCAGTGCAGTGGGCTCGGGCGGATCCTGGGCCTCAGGGGTGGCCTGCTCCGTTTCCGGTCCCGCTGGCGCAGGCACCGGTACCGGAGGCGTTTCAGGTTCGGGCTGATCGGCGGGATCAGTCTGATCGGTCGGATCTGCTTGATCGGACCCCGAGAGTGGAAGCTGTTGGGCGATGCCGAGGGCCGTCAGTCCTTCCCTGACTCTGTCGCTGCTGATGGCGAAGCAGAGCGAGAACCCGATGGCTACGCCGAAGAGGAATGTCACCAATAGGTTGATTGAGGACTTCACGCCACGAGCGCTCACTGGTATTTCCCCCGTATCGCCGAGTTGCCTCCGCCCCGTGCGGTGACTCCACGATACCACATCCGAATCCAGCGTTTCATTCGTTCCGCGGGGCATCCGCGAGATTAGGGATGGGTGCAGGGCGCTCAAAGACGATGCGGGTTAGAAGGAAGACGGGTTCAAGAATCCGACGCGGTCTCGGGCGGCTTGGCGTGGCCGCGCTTCACGTCCACGATGCGGCCTTTGAACACGTCGACCACGTTCGAGACGCCGGGGTCGTCCAGCACGGCCTGGGCGTCTGCGGCGGTGACGTGGCTCGTGTGAGGAAGCGATTCCTGCTGCGTTCCTTGGGTTTCCTCGGGCACGGCCTCCGCGTGGATGAGGCGGAAGTCCGTCACATTGGTCGTGACTCGCTTGAGGGCTTCGGCAATGACGGGGCGGGCGTCGCGCGCTTCAACCTGCCGATACGACCGGTCCTGATCGGCGGCAAATTCAACCATTGCCACACCATCTTCGATGCCTACGAGCCTTCCGTGCCCGAAGGCGACGCCCAGATTAAGGCTCTCTTCCGACACCGCGTGCGCGATGTCCAGCCAGATCTCGGGCGCATTGTCCATGGTCAGCGCGATTCGCTGCGACTTCGGACTCGCCTCGGCCGGCTCGGGATCGGCCTTTGGCTCGGGACTTTCCGGCCCCGAGTCCGCTGCTTCGCCAGTGGACGGGTCCTCGGCGGGGGGCGCTGGTATGGGCTTCGCCGACGGAGGGGGCGCGAGCACGCCAGCCGCGGCTGCGCCCACGGACCGTTCGACGGTCTTCTCGTCTGAGGGCGACGGGACAAGTCCGCCCGCGCCGAGTTGGACCAGCTTCTCGAGCACCGAATCGACCGACATTTCCACGGACACTTTCGACACACGGATGAGAAGCGATTCCAGCGCGATGCGCTGGGCCAACTGCGAATCAAAGTCTTTGGAGAGGGTCGCAAACTGTTCCACCATGCGGATGAGCGAGGTCAGAGGGATTCGTTCCGCATGGGCCTGCATCAGCGCCAACTCTTCTTCCGGCAGTGCGAGGAGCCCGCGTGGGTCGGCGGTCTTGCAGACCAGCACGTTTCGCAGGTAGTGAAGAATGTCCTGAACAAGCTGCGAAAGATCCTTGCCGCTACGGACCACGTCTTCCACGATCGTCAACTGTGCGCCGATGTCCTTGTCGATCACGGCTTGGCACAGTGCGTTGAGCACCTTCCAGTCCACGAGCCCCAGTACGTCAAACACGTCGTCGAACGTGATTTCTTCGCCGCAATACGAAACCAGTTGCTCCAGGATGCTTTCCGAATCGCGGATGCTTCCGTCGCCCGCGCGCGCAATCGCCTGAAGCGCCTCGTCGCTGCAACGGACCCCTTCCTTCTCCAGGATCCGCCGCAGCAGAGTCATGACTTGCTCGAGCCCCACGCGCCGGAAGTCGTACCGCTGGCAGCGGGATATGATCGTCGCCGGAACCTTATGGGCTTCGGTCGTGGCCAACATGAACACGGCGTGCTCGGGCGGCTCTTCGAGGGTCTTCAGAAGGGCGTTGAACGCCCCTGTCGAAAGCTGATGGACCTCGTCGATCACGTAGATCTTGTACCGTGACCGGGACGGCACCATCCGGATGTTCTCACGAAGTTGCCGGATATCGTCGACGCCGTTGTTGGATGCGCCGTCGATCTCCATCACGTCGATGTTGGTGCCCGCGGCGATGCTGGTGCAGTTGCTGCACGTGCCGCATGGGTCTGGTGTCGGACCCGGGGTCGATTCGCAGTTGAGGGCCTTGGAAAGGACGCGGGCGGTGGTCGTCTTGCCGATGCCGCGCGCGCCGATGAACAGGAAGGCGTGCCCGATTCGGCCGGACGTGATGGCGTTCTGCAGCGTGCGCGTGATGTGCTGCTGGCCGACCACGTCCTCGAAGCTCTGAGGGCGCCATTTCCGGGCGATTACGAGATACTTCGCGTCGGCCATTGGATTCCTCGGATAAAAGAGAGAAAAAGCCCGCGCACCCACCGTCGAACGCCAGTCCAGAACGGCCACGGAGTCGTTGGCTCGAGCCAGGCACTCCTACAGCACACGGGAAATTCCACCTGCGGCTGCTTCCTTCCGGACCTGACCGGGTTCGGCAGCATCCCGTTGAGTAGGACCCAACCGTCAACACCACGTGCTCCGCACCAGCTAAAGGGCCACACGCCCTCGGGTGGGAATTCAACCTCGCTAAAGCGGATTGCGAGTACAGGACACCGCTAACTCCCCGTCTAGCGCGGGCAAAAACCATTGCCGGTACGCCCCGTACCGGCACAATCGACCTTCAAATCGTACCGGGAACTCTAGCACGCAGAGACAGACCAAGTCAACGCGAGGGCGGTCCGGGAAGTCGGTAGACGCCCGCGAAGCATGGCGGCGAATGCGCAAGGCAACGGCACATGGTCAGCGGCGCACGTTCTCTGCCCTTACCCTTGATCGCAGGCATGACATCGGGCCATCGCCCTGGAGGCGTTCTCGTGAGGCCATTGCCGAGACGTCCCGATTCTGCACAGGTGTGCCACCCTCAAGCGAAGCTTGTGGGTGTCCGGATATGCAGGAGGCACCACCCATGCGCTCAAGACACCCACAAGCTTCGCTTGAGGGTGGCACGACCGTGATGGCCAGGCTCCCCCGGCACACCTTGAGGCCCATTCCGCCGAGCGGTGTGGCCACTCGACTTCGCTGCAATCATCGCGTAACCGCAACAGACGCCGGAACATGCTATGATTGTCCCAGCATCACGCGGAGGCAGGATACATGAGCAAGCCGTCACACGATCCAGGAAAGACCGGGACATGCCTCGTGGATGTCGCGCGCATCGCGGCGCTTCATCACCAGTGCGACGGATGCCTGGACCGCGAGGCCGGGTGCTGCGCCAGCTTCGAGGTGTGCGTTGCCGAACCCGAGATGGAGCGGATCCTCGGCACGATGGAGGCCATCGCCGAATTCTGTCCGGACCTGCACAACAGCGAAGGGTTCGCTTATCCCTTCGACGAAACCGAGGACGACCTCCACGCCATCGACACGGACGAAGATGGATTGTGCGCGTTTGCGTACAGCAAAGATGGGCGCACCCTGTGCGGCATCCACTCCGCCGCCGAGAGACTGGACGTTCCATGGTTCACGGTGAAGCCGCGATCCTGCGTGCTCTGGCCTCTGGCCCTGAGTCACGGTCCTTCGCCCGTGCTAACGGTGGACCCCGAGGCGCCCGCGTTCCACTGCTGCGAGGTGGGGCGCCGAGACCCATCCGCCTTGGACGACAACATCGCCGGGACGCTGCGCACCGTATTCGGCGAGGCCTTCGAGGCGGCCGTGGGCGAGGCCGCGGCGCGGGGGGAGGAGCGGGTGACGGTAGCCTTCGAGGACATTGCGTAACGGCAGATTCTGACAAGGAGGGATACGATGGATATGGAAACCGTCCGTGCATTCTTCATGTGGTGCACAATCATGAATATGGGTTTGCTGACAGTCTCCATCGTGATCTGCGCGTTCGCGGGAGACTGGGTGTACCGTACGCACTCGAAGTTCTTTCCCATCTCAAGGGAAGCTTTCAACGTGGTCATCTACTCGCTTCTCGCTGGGTACAAGGCCCTCCTCATCATGTTCAATCTTGTTCCGTACATTGCACTTACGATCATTTGCGCCAATTAGGCGCGGCGTGACCTGGAGGAGTCGACCATGTCAGGAGCAACAGGGAGCGGGGCGGCCGTCGCAATGATCGCCCACATTTCGAACGCCATCAAGGCCTGTGGATCGATGGTGCGCGTCGATGAGCGGACGTTCAGCCGCATCGTGGACGCCAACCCTACGGGTCTGTATGTCGTCGCAACGGGCGGTGTGTTCTCAACGCACTACAAGTACCTCACCAGCTACCGCGGCCTCACGTTTCACTGCAAGACCCCGAACAAGCTTGGTTTCCCCCGGGAAGCGGAAGTAATTACCGCTGAGAAGATGTCCATCCCCGATTTGTAGCCGCGATGGGTCCCTTTCCTATTCGTCGCGCGTCAGCCGTACCGACACCACGCCCAACGCGGGCACTTCAGCGCGGAACGCACAGTCTTCCCGTGCTTCAACCGCCCCCTCCACGATAGCGTCTTTCTCGAACACGCGGACCCGGCCCAATTTGAGCGCCGCGTCCAACCCGGTGATTCGGACAATGGCGGACTGCGGCGCGTCGGCGCAACTGACGAGGGCGATGTGGAGGGTGTCGTCGTCGAGGAACGCGGACCCGTAGACGTGGGGGCTCGACGCCCCGTCGCCCTTGACCTCCGGCGCGGCGAGGATGCGGGCATTCGCGGGCAGATCCTGGAACACGGTCTCGAAGGCGCGGAACACGGGGCGCGGCGTCTTGTCGAGTCGAATGAGACCGTGATGGCGGTCGGGCGACCAGGACATGTCGGCGGCCTCCCAGAACAGGATCGCGTTGGCGCCGGAATTGAGGAACGACAAGGCGTCCTCAACGGACCGCACGGCGAATCCGGGTTCCTCGATGCAATCGTCTTCGTTTTCGTAGATCTTGTACGGTGCGAATTCGGTGACGAAGGCCGGTCTTTTGCGGTCCGGGTCTTTCTCCAGCAGCGACGCGTCGAATCCGCGGCAATAGGACTCGCGCCCATAGGCCGGGTCGTGGTTGTATCGCTTGTCCCACTGGTAGCCGTGGATGGACCACGCGCCTATCATGTTCGCCGTGTCCTGATCGAGGGCGTCGATGTAGCGTTCCCTGTCGCCCGTGTCGATGTGGGCGATGCCGGGTCCGAAGATGAGCAGGTCCCGAAATCCGCGTTGGTCGAGTTCCTCTCGCAAGAGCCGGACGATCTCGGCGTATCCCTTTGGCGGCACATAGCAGTTCCAGGTTCCGTCCTGCTCGTTGAAAATCTCGATGCCCAGTGGCTTGACGCCGGCCTGGTGCAGAGAAGCGAGGGCCGCGGCCAAGCGTTTTGTGTAGTGGCCGTAGTATTCGGGGTTCAGGCTGTTCTTGCGCGGCTTATCCATCACCCAGTTCTCGGGCGCACCGAATATGTTGAAGATGATGTCCACGTCGTGCTTCTCGCACAGCGCCCACGTCTGTTTGTGCGGTTCCCACGGTTCCGTGGCGAAGGCCGCGTCGTGTTCCGCGTCGCCCCAGCCATCCACATCGACGGTGCCTGAGAAGTGGCCCGCCGAGACGCGCACGTAGCGCATGTTGAGATCGCGGAGCACGGGCTCGACGGACAGGTCGCCTGTCCACACCTGGGTGCCGAAGCCCAGGAAGGTGTGCGACGTTGCGCGCGCGTCAAAGGTGATGGTGTCCTGGGCGCTCGCGGCCGCGGTGAGTAGCGCCAATGGAACGGCGAGAATGAATGCGTACTGTGTCATCGGGTTCCCTTTCGCCAAGCGTCTATGCGCCCGCATCGTAATCGACCCAATCACCGCGCGCTTCGTGCCACGATTGGCAGGCGGCGTGCAGTTCCTGTTGCACCTTCGCGTGCTCTGGGCGGCCAGCGAGATTGACCGTCTCCAGGGGGTCGGCTTCTAGGTCGTAGAGCTCCGGGATGTCGATGGGGTCGTACACATACTTGAAGCGCGATGAGATGGCCGCGCGGCGGATGTCGCCCAAGGCCCAGTTGCCTGAGAACTCGGAGAACACGATCCGGTCGGGTGGCGGCGCGCCGGTGCGGGCAGCATCTACCAGGGACACCCCGTCCCATGGTTTGTCCGACTCAATCCCCGCGAGGTCCAGCAGGGTCGGCATCAGGTCAAGATGACTGATCGGAGTCGGAATGGTCGACGGCGTGCCGTCCGGTACACGCACGATGAGCGGTACCCGCACGGCCTGTTCGTACATCTCCATCTTCTGGTACATCCGGTGTTGGCCGAGATGATCGCCGTGGTCGGCTGTGAACGCGACTGCCGTTGTGTCCGCAAGGCCCGTGGCGTCGATGGCGTCCAGGATGCGGCCGACCGCGGCGTCCGCGAGGTTCACCAGACCCAGGTGCGCGGCCCAGGCTCTGCGCCATTCGTCCATGGACAGCCCCTCGGCCAACTGTGCGGCTGCGCCGAGACGCCGGTTCGCGGGCTCCCCGTCCGCGGGCACGTCGACATTGGGCGGCAGATCGAGCTGTGCGGGGTCGAACATGGATGCGTATGGTTCGGGCAGCCGCAAGGGCGGATGGGGCGCCCACAAGCACACGAACAGCGCGAAGGGACGGTCGTGGTCTTCGCGGATGAAATCGACCGCGTGCCGGGCGAAGAAGTTGTCTTTGAAGTCCTCCACCCCATGCGGCCACACCGTGGTCATCGGATTGGAGTAGCGCGTGGGCACTTGTTCCCCGTCGGCCGTGTCGAGAATCTCGGTGAACCGGATGGAACTCGCGTTGAACTCGCTTTCATCGATGCCGGACGCCTTGCAATGGGCTTCGTACTCGGCTTCGGCGACCCACTGGTCGAAGGATACGCGCTCCTGGACCGATGGCCGCACCCGAACGTGATGCACGCCCACGTGGGCCACGTCGTAGCCGCCTTCCGCGAGATACTGGTGCATGGGCTTGAAGTCCCGCGCGTTGACGCCGTCGAAATCGTTCCACACGATGCCGTTCACTGTCGGGTAGGTGCCCGTGGCCAAGGCGGTGCGGGCAGGCGCACACAGCGGGCACGTGTTGTACGTGCGGGCGAAGTTCGTGCCTTCCGCCGCGAGGCGGTTCAGGTTCGGTGTGACCTCGACGCCCGCCTGAACGGACCCGATACTGTCGGCGCGTTGATGATCGGTCATGATGAAGACAAGGTTCGGTCGCGTGTCCGGCATGGCGCCCCCCTTGGTTTGGGTGTGTGTCGATTCTAGCGGGGATTGGGGCCTGGGGCAATGGGAGTGCCGCCCCCGTGCGGGGGGAACAGAACCGCAACATCCCGTACCTTCCCCCGTTTGTAGTGCGGCCTTCAGGCCGTTCTTGCCTTTAGAACTATCCGGAACGCCCTAAAGGGCGCACTACAAACTGAAGAGCCGCGTTGGACGCTGGTCTTGACACGAAGTCCCAGTCGCCGCCACGATGGGTCAAGCTCGGGAGGAACATGCCATGAGACGACGCACCTTTCTGCAGGCGATGGGCGGCGCGGCGATGGCGTCGGCGTTGCCGACAGCCCACACTCACGCCGCCCCGCCGGAATCCAGACAACCCAACCATGAGGACGCCCCCATGCGAATCGACAGCGAACGCGTGCATGAACGCAACCAGAACCGGTCGACGGTGGCGAGTCGCCACGGCATGGTGTGCGCCAGCCAGCCCTTGGCCACGTTGGCGGGCGTGGACGTGCTGCGGTCCGGCGGCAACGCCATCGATGCGGCCGTGTGTGCCAACGCCATGTTGAGCCTTGTGGAACCCATGAACTGCGGACCCGGCGGCGATCTCTTCGCCATTGTGTGGATTGAGAAAGACCAACGGCTGTATGGGCTGAACGCCAGCGGCCGGTCGCCCTACGATTGGTCGTTGAAAGCGGCACAAGACTTGGGCATGCGGTCGATTCCTGCTACGACGCCGTTGGCATGGAGTGTGCCAGGCTGCGTGAGCGGATGGGGCGCGTTGTTGGACCGGTTCGGTTCGCGGTCCATGGCGGACGTGGTCGCGCCGACGATCGCGTGTGCGCGGGAAGGGTTCCCAGTGACGCCCATTATTGCGGCGGACTGGGGGTTCGAGGCGGAACTGCATCCGACTCTGGCCGAGACCTTCATGCCAGACGGTAGGGCACCCGCCTTCGGCGAGATTTTCACCAACCCCGACCTGGCCGCGTTCTTCGAGACCTTGTCCGACGGGGGCGCGGAGGCGTTTTACGAAGGTGAAGTTGCCGAGCGTATCGTGAAGTTCTCGAAGGAGAACGGCGGCCGGTTCTCGAAGAAGGATTTCGCCGATCACGAGGTCACCTGGGTAGACCCCGTCACCACCAGCTACCGCGGCTACGACGTGTGGGAGATTCCGCCGAACGGGCAAGGGATCGCCACGCTTCAAATTCTGAATCTGTTGGAACACTTCGACATTGCAGGCATGACGCCGAATTCTGCCGAGCAGTTGCATCTGTTCATCGAAGCGAAACGGCTGGCCTTCGAAGACCGCGCCACCTACTACGCCGACATGGACTTCGCCGACGTGCCGGTGAAGCAGCTCATCTCAAAGGAGTACGCCGCGGAGCGCGTGAAACGCATCGACCCGAAACGCGCTGCCACGGATGTGGGCCCCGGCGCGTTGGACGGGTCAACGGACACCATCTACCTGACCGCGGCCGACGCCGACGGCAACATGATTTCCCTCATCCAGAGCACGTACTACGGCTGGGGTTCGCATATCGTGCCGGACCGTCTCGGGTTCCCGATTCAGAACCGGGGCAAGTCCTTCGCCCTCGACCCGAACCATCCCAATTGCCTGAAACCCCACAAACGTCCCTTCCACACCATCATCCCCGCGTTCGTGACACGCGACGGCGCGCCCGTGTTCTCGTACGGCGTCATGGGCGGCGATTTTCAGCCCCAAGGCCAGTCGCAGGTGTTGATGAACCTCGTCGACTACGGCATGTCGCCGCAACAGGCGGGCGAGCAACCGCGTGTCGAACATTCCGGCAGCTCCGAACCCACCGGTCAGAAAGCCAACGGACCCGGTCACGTTCGGTTCGAGCGGCACATCCCGGACGCCGTGAAACAGGCCCTCGCCGATATGGGCCACCAGCTCAACGACCGCATCGGCGCCTTCGGCGGCTACCAGGGCATCTGGCGCGAAGAAGACCCGCGCCGCTACTTCGGCGGCACCGACCCGCGCAAGGACGGGTGCGCGATTGGGTATTAGAATCGACGAGAGGGAGTAGTTCCATGAGCCCAACGGAAACGTGGATGCGTGTGTTCGGCGGTCTCCTCGTCCTCTTCATCTGCTTCGCGGGCATGTTCGTCGGGATGCGCGGACTGTGGCGTCTGCGCCGGTCGAAGGCCTTTCTGCTCCCTGCGGCTTGCTGCGCTCTCACCTTGGCCTGCCTGTTCATCGGCGGATTCGCCTTCGTTTTGTTCCGCGAGGCCTACTCGCTCGTTGAAGCCAAGGCCTACGCGGTCGAATGTGTGGAACTGTTGCATGCCGGAGGCGTGCCAGCCATGTCGCCCAATGTGTCCCCGGACGAGCGCGCCGACATCGCTGCCCTCGCTGATGCTCCGCCTCCTGTTCCGGTGCGGGTCGAAGTGGAAGATAGCTGTGTCGTCTTCTACGTCCTGCGCATGGTTCCGGACACCGGCCCCAGCTACTTCGTCGTTGTTGACCGTGTATTCGACGGTCCTCTGGACTTGGCCCTCCCCGCCGAGTTCCAGGTGGAACACATCGGCTGGCCGCTGCACGGCGATGCGGAAGGCGCGGCTGAAGCGAGCGCTACTCAACCAGACTGAGGTCGCCCTTCAACCTGTAGATGCCTCCCACTTCCGTCGGAAGCTCTGCCGTCGCATCACCGCATCGGACCACACACTTGCGCCCCAGGTCCGAGCGAATCGTGGCCGACTTGAGTGCGCCGTCTTCCCATGCGAGATCCACTTCAAAGCCACCGCGGGCGCGGAGACCTTTGACGCTACCGGTGGGCCATGCGGCGGGTAGCGCGGGAAGAAGATGCAGTTCGCCGGTGTGGCTTTGGAGGAGCATCTCCGCGATACCGGCGGTCGCGCCGAAGTTACCATCGATTTGGAACGGCGGATGAGCGTCGAAGAGGTTGGGGTACACGCCGCCGCGATGGCTGCGGTCTTTCTTGGGCGCGTTGACCGGAGTCAGCAGGTTGCCGATGAGGTGCTGTGCGTGGTCGCCGTCGTGCAACCGGGCCCAGAGGCCGATCTTCCACGCCAGGCTCCATCCGGTGCCGCCGTCGCCGCGCAATTCGAGCGAACGCTTCACGGCATCGGCCAGGGCAGGCGTCTGCAGGGGCGTGATCTCCCAACCCGGATACAGCCCGTAGAGATGCGACACGTGGCGGTGTCCGTCTTTGGGGTCGTCCCAATCCTTGAACCATTCCTGAAGCTGGCCGTGCTGTCCGATTTGCAGCGGCAGCAGGCGCGGCAGCTTCGCTTCGAGTTCGGCGCGCAACTCGGCATCGGTGTCCAGGGCCTTGGAAGCGGCCACGCAGTTCGCGAACAATTCGCGGATGATGCTCATGTCCATGGTGCAGCCCATGCTGACCGCGGCGCGCGTGTCGCCGTCGAAGCGGAAGCTGTTCTCGGGCGACGTGGACACCGACGTGAGTAGGCGTCCATCCTCGTCCTCGATGAGCCAGTCAAGGAAGAAGAGCGCGGCGTCGCGCATGACGGGGTACGCGCGCTCCTCGAGGAAGGCCGTGTCGCCGGTGAACAGATAGTGCTCCCATAGGTGTTCGCAGAACCATCCGCCTGCCATGGGCCAATACGACGCCCGCGCGTTGTTGTCCACGGGGTCCGTGTTCCGCCAGATGGTGACGTTATGGTGGGTCACCCACCCGCGACGGCCGTAGCTCTTTCGCGCCGTTTCCTTTCCATTGACGGCACACTCTTCGATAAGGGTGAGGAACGGTTCGTGGCATTCGGAGAGGTTGGTTGTTTCCGCGGGCCAGTAGTTCATCTCCGTGTTGATGTTGACGGTATAGGCGCCCGCCCACGCTGGGATGGTGTCCTCGTTCCAGATGCCTTGCAGGTTGAGCGGCTGCGTGCCGGGCCGCGAGCCCGAGACCAAGAGGTAGCGGCCGAATTGGAACAGCAACGCCGCCAGAGCCGGGTCGTTGCCCTCGTTGTAGCTCGCGATGCGTTCGTCCGTCGGGTTCGCGCTGCCTTCGCCAAGCGTCAGTTCCACGCGTCCCATGAGCGAAGCGAAGTCCGCGATGTGATCCGCGCGCAACTGGTCGAACGAGAGTGCGCGTGCCTCCTCAAGGTCACGCTTCACCGCAGTGGCCGGCTCGACGCCCTCGCGGCTGGGGCTCTTGTCGTACCCGTTGTAACTGGTGTCCGCAGCGAGCAGCACCGTCGCGGCATCGGCCCCTTCCACATGCACACCCGATTCATCCGCGCGAACCTTGCCTCCCTCCGGCGCCACCATCGCGCGTACCTCGAAGAACGTGCCCTTGCCATCTACGCTTTCGCCGTACATGACTTGCATCGCCTCCGGTCTCAGGTTGCCTTCGACGTCGAAGAGTTCGGGGTACTTGCGGGCATCCCCGATTTCCTTCATCCAGTCCAACTCGCGCCGGGTGACTTGTCCCGGGGCTTGGCCTGTCATGCGGAAGGTGTCATCGCCTGCGGCGCGAGTGTCGTTCGGGTGGACCGAATCCAACGTGGTATGGAACGAAACCCGGCCCGGCTGGTCACACGTGATGCGTACGACGGCCACCTGAGCCGGATGGCTGATGAAGTACTCGCGCGTGAAGACCGCGCCGTTGTGGCTGTAGCGAATCCGCGCGATGCCCCGGCTGAGGTCCAGCTCGCGGCGATAGTCCGTGGCGTCTCCGTGGGTGAAGTTCAGGTACAGGTCGCCCAGGGGCTGGTAGGATTGTTGGCACCGTCCGAGCCAGTTCTCGGACACGAACTCGTGGGCTTCGTCATACTTCCCCGCCTTGAGCATGGCCACGACTTCGTCGAAGCTGCCCTGGATGTCGGGCACACCGAGGGGCAGCGGCTCACCCGAGTACAAGGTGTCCTCGTTGAGTTGGAGGTGGTCTTCTTCAACGCCGCCATAGACCATCGCCCCCATGCGGCCGTTCCCGAGAGGAAGCGCCTCGGTCCATTGCTCCGCGGGTTGCCGGTACCAGAGCGTGTGATCCGGTTCCTCGGCCGCACCCATGCCCGTGAGAAGAAGAAGTGTGTGGATGAGCATTGCGTTACGTGTCCTTTCGCATGCTTGCCTGGCAGCTCTACCTTGCGTTGTTGATCCTCAGTGTACAACGCGTGAGCGGAATGATCCTACATCGATGGTGACGGTACGCGCAGACGGAGTTCCGCTGCTCGGATACCCGTCGCCGAGGTAGGCTCAAGTCGCCTGAGGCTTATGGCGAATCCCGTGCCCGACTGGATAAGCGGGGGACAGCGGAGCTGTTGAAGAAGTCGGCAAGTTGTCTGCGAAGTCCGCGAAAAGGTCAGGGACAGACCCGTCTCGCTGCGCTCGCTGGGGTCAGTCCCGGCGTTTTCGCTCCAGTTCTCGGCGTTGTTTGAGAGCGTTGCACAGGAAGTACCGGACTGCGGTCGACCATAGTGTGACCAAGTGCGAGTTTCTCAACAGCTCCACAGTCTCCGTCTTCTCCCTCACCACGAATAGCACACTGTACCAGCCCTGTTGTCGACAGTCAGCCCACAATAGGTCCACTCGCCTCGGGGCACCACCATGGTGGGCGCGATATTCCCTTCGGGAGTGGCCATGTGTATGAACGGCAATAGGTTACCGGCAGATCCCGTCGAGAGGCCCCAGGCGATTCCGCCGGGTGATCCACGTGAATCGATGCGTACCCCGATATCCGACACACGCATCCGGGCACCCACCCTGAAGGCTTCGTTTCCTGGGTTAACTCTTTTTCCCGTAACGAGATACTCCCGTCCGCCAAAGCGTAGGGACCCCCCGTCCCCGGTCGGATCGCCCGACGAGGGGCGATTCGTGCGCGGGAACAGGTAGTGCCGGTCCGGCGCGGGAAGCGGCGCGATCCGGGCGATCTTGATCCCTCGGTAACCAATGCCCTGGGTGTAACTTACAAGCATATGTCCATCTTCCAGCCACATCTGGGGGCACGCTACGATCAGTTCATCTCCGGTGAACCCGGGACCCGCGACGAAATCGATGCCAGGGCCTCGCGTGAAGATACAGCGCCAGATTCATCCGGTCCCGGCAGAACGGGCCGGTCGCCACCAAGAAACAAGTAGACCATTGAACCTTGACTCCTCTGAGCAAGTGAAGTAACCCATTCGAGCGTGTGACGTTGAGCCTGTTCCGACGGTTCGATCCCAGTGCAATCCTCGGCCCCGTGCCCCGGTCAAGAATGGCACGGATCAGTAAGTTGACAAGAGGGTTGGCGTGTGCTAAAGTATTGGTTTGTGCCGCTTAGTGGGAGAAGTGTGTCCTTTGCTGCTGCGACGAGGCAGCGGCGAGGGCTCTTTTTGTCTTGCTCAGAACTGACCCGTCAAACGCTATAGACCTGTCAAGTCGGTAGTTACTACGCGGACCAGGAAGAAAAGGGGCTTATTACATGGCTGTTGCTCGCGACGACCAGGTAGGCCGGCCGTCTCTGGGTCGAATCCCGGACGAGATGGACTTGCCGGATCTCATTGAGATCCAGACCAAATCGTATGGAGACTTTTTGCAGTGGGACGTTCCACCGGATGAACGTCAGCCCAAAGGACTGCAGGAAGTGTTCCTTGATGTGTTCCCCATCGAGTCGCCCGACGGAATGACGCGGCTCGAGTTCGTGAACTTCTCCTTCGCGCCGCCGAAATACACGGTGACCGAATGTCAGGAGCGTGGGCTGACCTATGCTGCTTCGCTCAAAGCGTTGTTGCGGCTCGTGCGGTATGACGAGGTCGGCGCTTCCGGCGAGAAGCGCGAACGGCTGATGGTGGAACAGGAAGTATTCCTCGGCGAACTGCCGATGATGACGCCGACAGGCACCTTCCTTATCAATGGCGCCGAGCGTGTCATTGTTAGCCAGTTGCACAAGTCGCCGGGCGTATCGTTCGAGACGAAGCTGCACCAGAACGGCAAGAAGCTGCTCACCGCCCGCATCATCCCCTACCGGGGCGCGTGGCTTGAGTTCGAGTACGACGTCAACGACGTGTTGTGGTTGACCATCGACCGCCGGTCGAAGATTCTTGCGACGGCGTTTCTGCGTGCCTTCGGCTACGAGGGGAACGACGAGATTCTGTCGCTCTTCTACGGCATGGACAAAGTGACCTTGGGCCGCACCCGGGTGAAGATCGGCAGCAAGTCGTACATGCCGGAAGATCTTGTGGGCCGGATCATGGGCGGCGACGCCATTGACCCCGAGACGGGCGAGATTCTCGCCGACTCGGCGGAAGAGCTGACCCAGCCGAAGATTGACCGCCTGATGCACTCGCATCTCAAAGAGATTCAGCTCATCTCGCACGACGACCTGATCTCCGATCCGTCGGTGGCGGGCACGCTGTCGATGGACGACACGCAGACAATGGAAGACGCCTACCGCGCCATCTATTCGCGGATTCGCCCGGGCGACCCGGCGACCGATGCCACGACGCGCGCGTTCTTCAACAAAATGTTCTTCGACGCGAGCCGCTACGACTTTGCGCCGGTGGGCCGATACAAGATCAACCGCAAGCTTGGTCTGGAGATCTCGCAGGAAACCAAGACGCTCACCAAGGAAGACGTGGTCGCCACGCTCCAGTATCTTGTCCGGTTGCGTACCGGCGAAGGCGTGCTGGACGACATCGATCACTTGGGCAATCGGCGGGTCCGCGCCGTGGGCGAATTGCTGGCGAATCAGGTGCGCATCGGCCTCGTGCGGATGGAGCGCACGGTGCGCGAGCGGATGAACTTCCAGGAAGAAGATCAGTTGACGCCGCAGACGCTGGTGAATCCGAAACCGGTCAGCGCGGTGATCAAGGACTTCTTCGGCCGCAGTCAGTTGTCTCACTTCATGGACCAGATCAACCCGCTCGCCGAACTGACGCACAAGCGTCGGTTGAGCGCGCTGGGGCCGGGCGGCCTGAGCCGCGACCGGGCCGGTTTCGAAGTGCGCGACGTGCATCCGACCCACTATGGCCGGATTTGCCCGATCGAAACGCCTGAAGGTCCCAACATCGGACTGATGGCGTCGTTGTCGACCTACGCTCGAATCAACGAGTATGGGTTCCTTGAGACCCCGTACCGCAAGGTGGACAGCCGGAAGGTCTCGGACAACGTGGAGCATCTGTCCGCGTACGACGAAGACAACTACATCATCGCCCAGGCCAACGCGCCCTTGGACAAGCACGCGCGCTTCGTGAATCCGTCGGTGCTGTCCCGGCACCGTGGCGACTTCCCCAAGGTCGAGCCCGGCCAAGTGGACTACATGGACATCTCGCCGAAGCAGTTGGTGAGCGTGGCCGCTGCCTTGATCCCGTTCCTGGAGCACGACGACGCCAACCGCGCGCTCATGGGCTCGAACATGCAGCGGCAGGCCGTTCCGCTGCTGCGGACCGAGGCCCCGGTGGTCGGTACCGGCCTGGAGCACGTGACCGCACGCAACGCGGGCACGGTGGTGAAGTCCGAGCGCAACGGCGTGGTGGAGTACGTGGACGGCGAAGTGGTCCGCATCCGTCACACCAAGCGGGGCAAGGGAAAGGACGAGAATCCATTCCGTGCGGACGAGGACGTCTACTACCTTAAGAAGTACGTCCGCTCGAATCAGAATACGTGCATCAACCAGCGTCCCATCGTGGACAAGGGCGACAAGGTTTCGGCCGGCCAGATTATCGCAGACGGTCCTGCCACGGACGGTGGCGAACTTGCCCTCGGCCGCAACACGTTGGTCGCGTTCATGCCCTGGGAAGGGTACAACTTCGAGGACGCCATCCTCATCAGCGAAGAGCTGGTCAAGGGCGACGTGTTCACGTCGATCCACATCCAGGTGTTCGACATCGAGGCCCGCGACACGAAGTTGGGTCCGGAGGAAATCACGCGCGACATTCCGAACGTGGGTGAGGATGCGCTGAAGAATCTGGACGAAGACGGCATCGTGCGCCTCGGCGCCAAGGTGAAGCATGGCGATATCTTGGTAGGCAAGGTGACGCCGAAGGGCGAGACCGAGCTTGCGCCGGAAGAGAAGCTGCTTCGCGCGATATTCGGTGAGAAAGCGGAAGACGTGCGCGACGCGTCGCTGACGGTGCCCCCGGGTGTTGAGGGCGTGGTGGTGGACGTGAAGATCTGCAGCCGCCGCGACAAGACTTCGGACAGCGGGTCCAAGAACGCGTTGACAGCACAGGTGACCAAGGTCAAACGCGAGTACCAAGAGAAGATCAACGAGATTCGCGAAACCTTCGTGTCGCTCGTCAAAGACGACCTGATGGGGTTGCGCATCCAGGAAGACGTGGTCGATCACAAGACCGACGAACTGGTTCTGGAAAAGGGCAAACGCCTGAAGGTGTCGCATCTCGAAAAGGCCGACTACAGCGTGCTGGCACGGCTGCGGGTCGACGACAAGAAGGCACAAACGGCGCTGACGCGTCTGGTGAACTTGGCCGCCATGGAAGAGGCCAAACTGATCGCGTTCCGGGACAGCCGGATCGAGACGCTCCGCAAGGGCGACGACCTGCCCCCGGGCGTCATCAAGCTCGTGAAAGCGTTTGTGGCCACGAAGCGCCGCCTGTCGGTTGGCGACAAGATGGCCGGACGCCACGGCAACAAGGGCGTCATCGCGAAGATTCTTCCCATGGAAGACATGCCGTTCCTGCCGGACGGGACGCCGGTTCAGATTGTCCTGAACCCGCTTGGCGTGCCGTCGCGCATGAACGTGGGTCAGATCCTGGAGACGCACCTCGGTTGGGCGGCACGCGCCCTAGGCATGAAGGTGGCGACGCCGGTGTTTAACGGCGCCTCCGAGGAAATGATCCGCGACTATCTGAAGAGGGCGGATCTGCCTGAGCACGGGAAGATCGAGTTGCGCGATGGGCGTAGCGGACGCCCGCTCGACCAGGAAGTGACCGTGGGCCAGATCTACATGATGAAGTTGAACCACTTGGTTGACGACAAGATCCATGCGCGGGCAATTGGCCCGTACTCGCTGGTCACGCAGCAGCCGTTGGGCGGCAAGGCCCAGTTCGGCGGTCAGCGGTTCGGCGAGATGGAGGTGTGGGCGCTGCAGGCGTACGGCGCGGCCTACACGCTTCAGGAACTGTTGACGATCAAATCGGACGACATCCAGGGGCGGACCCGGGCATACGAGGCGATCGTAAAGGGCGACAAGGAAGTAGAACCTGGCCGCCCCGAATCGTTCAACGTACTGGTCCGCGAAATGCAAAGCCTCTGCTTGGACGTCATCAAACTGCTGCGCGTTGAAGGCGGCGGCGAGATGGACGAAGACGAAGAACCGTTGGAGGGATAAGTCTTGGCGAAACACGTACCGACGACGGGTGATCGTTTCGATGCGATTCAGATCCGGTTGGCTTCGCCCGAGGACATTCTGAAGTGGTCCCGGGGCGAGGTGAAGAAACCGGAGACGATCAACTACCGAACATTCAAGCCGGAGAAAGATGGCTTGTTCTGCGAGCGCATCTTCGGTCCGGTGAAGGACTGGGAATGCGCGTGCGGTAAGTACAAGAAGGTGAAGCACCGCGGGATCGTGTGCGATCGATGCGGTGTCGAAGTGACGGAATCCAAGGTCCGCCGTGAGCGGATGGGGTGTATCAAGCTTGCGGTTCCGGTGACCCACATCTGGTTCTTCAAGACCACGCCCAGTTCCATCGGAAACTTGCTGGATCTCTCGATCCGCATGCTCGAACGGATCATTTACTTTGAGAACTACATCGTCATCGATCCGGGCGACACGGATCTTGACAAGATGCAGACGCTCACGGAAGACGAATACCAGGACGCCCGCGAGCAGTGGAGCGACCGGTTCACCGCTAAGATGGGCGCCGAAGCCATCAAGATGCTCCTCGAAGAGATCGACATCGAGCAGCTCAGCGCGGAGCTTCACGCCTCACTGACGACGACGAAATCGATGCAGGCCCGCACAAAGGCCATCAAGCGCTTGAAGGTTGTCGAGGCGCTCCGAAAGTCGGGCAACAATCCCTCGTGGATGGTGCTTGACGTGGTTCCGGTGATTCCGCCGGACCTGCGGCCGCTGGTTCCTCTGGAAGGCGGCCGGTACGCCACGAGCGACCTCAACGATCTATACCGCCGGGTCATCAACCGGAACAACCGGCTCAAGCGCCTGATCGAGTTGCGGGCGCCTGAAGTGATCCTCCGCAACGAGAAACGGATGCTCCAGGAAGCCGTGGACGCGCTCTTCGACAACGGCCGCCATGGCCGCACCGTACTGGGCGCGGGCAACCGTCCTCTGAAGTCGCTCAGCGACATGCTCAAGGGCAAGCAGGGCCGGTTCCGCCAGAACCTGCTTGGGAAGCGCGTGGACTATTCGGGCCGCTCCGTCATCGTGGTGGGCCCGGAGTTGAAGTTGCACCAGTGCGGTCTGCCCAAGAAGATGGCGCTGGAGTTGTTCGAGCCCTTCATCATTCGCGAGCTGAAAGAACGTGGCATCGCCACGACCATCAAGGCCGCGAAGCGCATCATCGCGCAGGGCCGCGAGGAAGTGTGGGATATTCTGGAGGAGGTTATCCGCGACCACCCGGTCATGCTGAACCGCGCACCTACGTTGCACCGTCTCGGCATCCAGGCGTTCGAGCCGGTCCTCATCGAGGGCAAGGCCATTCGGATTCACCCGCTCGTGTGCGCGGCGTTCAATGCCGACTTCGACGGTGACCAGATGGCCGTCCACGTGCCGCTGATGCCGGCCGCCCAGCTTGAAGCGCGGTTGCTGATGCTGTCGTCCACCAACATCTTCTCGCCGTCCAACGGGCGCCCCATTGTCACTCCGAGCCAGGACATCGTCCTCGGCATTTCGTACATAACGAAGCAGCGGCATGGCGCCAGGGGCGAATGGAAGAAGGAATGGACCGGCGAGGACGGCGTGCTTCTGAACCCCGGCAAGGTGTTCCCGGATTTGGCGTCGGTCGTGCTCGCCTACGAACTCGGCGAGATAGACCTCCATGCAGGCATCCGGGTGTGGTCGGGCGACGCGGTCGTTCCCACCACGGTCGGACGGGTGATCCTCAGTGAAGCGCTGCCTCCGGAGGTTGTCCTTGAAGACGTGAACCGCGAGCAGGACAAGGGGTCCATCGGCGACATCATCGCCGCGGCCTACGCCCGCGATGGCCATGACAAGACGGTGGTGCTCCTGGACTCGCTGAAGCGCGTCGGGTTCCGCCAGGCTACATTGGCCGGATTGTCCATCAGCGTGCAGGACATGCTGGTGCCCAAGAAGAAGAAGGCCCTGCTCGACCAGGCCCAGGCGGAGTTGAGCCACATCGACGAGATGTACCAGAACGGGCTCATCACCGAGGGCGAACGGTACAACAAGGTGGTCGACCAGTGGACCACCACCAGTGAAGCGGTCGCGGCGGACATGCTGCGCGAAATGGGCGAAAACGACCAGGGCTTCAGCGGAATCTACCTGATGCTCACCTCGGGCGCCCGTGGATCGAAACAGCAGATTCGTCAGTTGGCCGGTATGCGCGGACTGATGATGAAACCCTCGGGGGACATCATCGAGTCGCCGATCACCTCGAACTTCCGCGAAGGCCTGACCGTGTTGGAGTACTTCATCTCCTCCCACGGCGCCCGTAAGGGGTTGGCCGACACGGCCCTCAAGACCGCAGACGCGGGATACCTTACGCGCCGCCTGGTCGATGTGGCCCAGGACATGGTCATCGAGGAAAACGACTGCGGAACCCTCAACGGGATCTGGGTCGAGGCCTTGATGGACGGCACCGAGGTCGTGGCGGCATTGTCCGAACGCCTCGTGGGCCGCTTTGCGTTGGACGACGTGACGGTGCCAGGCGAATCGGAGCCGTTGGTCCGGGCAAACATAGAGATTACCGAAGAAATTGCCAAGCTCATCGAGGAGAAGGGACTGCCCGGCGTGCAGATCCGCTCGGTGCTGACGTGCCAGTCGAAGCGCGGCACATGCCAGTTCTGCTACGGCCAGAACCTGGCCACCGGCAATCTCGTGGAGCTGGGTGAGGCCGTTGGCATCATCGCCGCCCAGTCCATCGGCGAACCGGGCACGCAGCTCACGATGCGTACGTTCCACGTCGGTGGTGCGGCCAGCCGTCAGGTGGAGGCCAGCGAGATCCGGATGATTGACACGGGTGTGGTCAACTTCCGCAACGTCCGTACGGCCGTCAACCGCGAAGGGAACACGGTCATCGTGAATCGCGGGGGCGAGATTACGGTCACGGGCCCGGAAGGCGACGAGCTTCAGCGCTACGCCATGCCGGCTGGTGGCGTGATCCACGCCGAGGACGGTAAGAAGCTGCGCAAGGGTCAAGTGCTCTACGAATGGGACCCGTACAACGTGTCCATCGTGGCCGAGGCCTCGGGGCGCGTGCATCTGGAGGGCATGGTTGAAGGCGTGACGATGCGCAAGGACCTGAATCCGGACACGGGTCTGGAAGAGGTTGTTGTGACCGAGCACAAGCAGGATCTGCACCCCCAGATCACCATCCTTGGAAAGAAGGACGAAGTACTTGCCTACGCGACGGTCCCGGCTCAGACGCACGTGGTCGTCAAGGACGGCGACGAGGTGCTGGCGGGCGACATGCTGGCCAAGACGCCGCGTCAGTTCAGCAAGACCACGGACATCACGGGCGGTCTTCCCCGCGTGGCCGAACTGTTCGAGGCACGCCAGCCGAAGGACCCGGCCGTCATCAGTCACATCGACGGCATTGTGGAACTGGGTGGCGCCACGAAGGGCATGCGCAAGGTCAAGGTGATCCCGCCTGTTGGTAAGGAACGCGAATACACGATTCCGCCCGGCAAGCACTTGAACGTGCAGGCCGGAGATCGCGTGCTGGCCGGTCAGCGCCTGACGGACGGCCCTGTGATTCCTCAGGACATTCTCGAGGTGCAGGGTGAAGATGCGTTGCGGCGTTACCTCCTGGACGAGATTCAGCAGGTGTACCGTCTGCAAGGCGTGCGCACCAACGACAAGCACATCGAAGTGATAATCCGCCAGATGCTGCGGAAGGTGAAGGTCAAGGACAGCCCCGGCGACACGTCGTTGCTGGCCCAGGAAGAGGTAGACCGGATCAAATTCCAGGAGATCAACCAGCAGACCTTGGGCAAGGGTGGTATCCCCGCAGAAGCCACGCCCATCCTGCAGGGAATCACCAAATCGGCTCTGAGCACGGAGAGTTTTGTGGCGGCGGCCTCCTTCCAGCAGACGACCCGTGTGCTGACGGAGGCGGCCCTGAGTGGGAAACGCGATTGCCTGCGCGGGCTGAAGGAGAACGTGATCATCGGTCACCTGATCCCGGCAGGTACGGGCAGCCCCCATTACCAGAATACGCAGGCGGTGTTGCTCGAGGGCGCGGCACAGGACTTTGCCGAGGAACTTGAGGTAGGCCCGGCTGTATTTGATGACGAGGAAGAAGAAGCGGACGAGATCGCCTAGGACATACCGAACCGCTTGACATGAGGCCGCGTTGTGTGTTACGCTTACCGGCCGTTGTCTAAGGGGGTAGTTGTGTCTCTTGGTACGCTGTCGAACGAAGGAGAAAGCACTTGCCGACCGTGAATCAGTTGGTCCGGAATTGCCGAAAGAAGCGGGTTTCGAAGACGAAATCGCCCGCGCTGAAGCAGTGTCCACAAGCTTCGGGCACATGCACGCGCGTGTTCACGTTGACGCCGAAGAAACCGAACTCCGCGTTGCGCAAAGTGGCCCGCGTACGGCTGAAGAACGGTATGGAAGTGACGGCCTACATCCCCGGCATCGGGCACAATCTGCAGGAGCACTCCCAGGTCATGATCCGTGGCGGCCGTGTGAAGGATCTTCCCGGCGTGCGGTATCACCTGATTCGCGGCGTACTGGACGCCAACGGCGACTTGGGCGGTACGGCAAGCGCCCGGGATGACGGTGGCAAGAAAGTGCATGAGGGGCGTTGGGTCAGCCGGTCCAAGTACGGCGTGAAGAAACCCAAGGCGTAGCGGAGGAGTGTTGAGTAATGGCTAGACGGAGAGAGATTCCCAAGCGCCAGCCGCTGCCGGATCCCAAGTTCAACAGTGTTGTACTGGCAAAGTTCATTAACGCTGTCATGGTTGGCGGGAAGAAGAGTACTTCCGAGGCAATCGTGTACGGCGCGCTGGCAATAATCCGAGAGAAGGTTCCCCAGGAAGATGCGATTCGCGTGTTCGAGACCGCTATCGACAATGCGAAGCCCATGCTCCAGGTGAAGTCGCGCCGCGTGGGTGGCGCCACATACCAGGTGCCCGTAGAGGTGCCCGCAGCCACGCGTCAGGCATTGGCCTTCCGTTGGATTATCGAGTTCTCCCGCAAACGCGGCGAGAAGAGCATGGCCAGCCGGCTGGCAGCGGAATTGCTCGACTGTTTCGGCAGGCAGGGCAACACAATCAAGCGCCGAGAGGACACGCACCGGATGGCAGAGGCGAACAAGGCGTTTGCCCATCTGAGGTACTAGACTCACGGACAGCAGGATGGGCGGACAATAGACCGCTCGCGATTTTCTTGGACCTACGGACGTGCCGTGTGCGTGAAAACGGACGGGTACGGACCTTGTCATAGTAAGAAAGTTGAATCTGTAGAAGTGTCGGCAAGAAGTCGGGTCGCCGAAAATGAATCGGCGGCGCAGCGTCAAAGATGACGGATTGCGAGCGAACCATATGAATACGCGTCAGATAACGCGACAAGCGATAGGGCTCGGTGCCGGGGCGGTTTCGTCCGGGCGCAGGGCCGTACTCTGACGTTTCTGGAAGGCAAGGACTTATGGCACAGCGACGCTATCCGCTTGACAAGACGCGCAACACCGGCATCATGGCCCACATCGACGCGGGCAAGACGACCGTGACCGAGCGTATTTTGTATTACTCGGGCCGGTTACACCGGGTCGGCGAGGTTCACGAAGGCACCGCCACCATGGACTACATGGTCCAGGAGCGCGAGCGGGGCATCACGATCACCTCGGCTGCCACGGCCTGCGAATGGGACGATCACCGGATCAACATCATCGACACGCCCGGGCATGTGGACTTCACGGCGGAAGTCGAACGGAGTCTGCGCGTCCTGGACGGCGCGGTCGCGGTGTTTTGTGCGGTGGCGGGTGTTCAGCCTCAGTCGGAAACGGTCTGGCACCAGGCGGACAGTTACCGCGTTCCTCGAATCGCCCTGATCAACAAGATGGATCGGGTCGGAGCGGATTTCGACCGCGCCGTGGATTCGATGCGCGCGCGCCTCGCGGCCAACGCGGTACCGATTCAGCGGCCCATCGGAAGTGAAGAGAACTTCCGCGGCGTCATCGACTTGGTCGGAATGCGCGTCATCGAATGGACCGGTGAAGGTGTTGATGTCGAGCCGATTGTCGGAGAAATCCCGGATGAACTGCGGGATGAAGCCGAGCACGGGCGCCACGACTTGCTGGAAGCTGTCGCTGAGGTAGACGAGGCCATCATGGACAAATACGTCCATGAGGAGGACATCTCCGAGGCGGAGTTGAAGGCGGCCATTCGACGCGCGGTTGTGAGTAACGCCATGTGCCCCACTCTTTGTGGGACGGCCCTGAAGAACAAGGGGACGCGGCTTCTGCTCGCCGCCATCGTGGACTACCTCCCGTCGCCTCTGGACATTGGCACGGTGATGGGAATGGACCCCCGCGACGAGAGCCGGGAGATACCCCGCGAGCCGAGCGACGACGACCCCTTCTCTGCGCTGGTGTTCAAGGTTGTGACGGACCCCCATGTTGGGCGGCTGAACTTCGTCCGGGTCTACTCGGGTGTTGTGAAGTCGGGCCAGCAGGTGGTCAACACCAGGACCGGCCGCAAGGTACGGCTGGGACGGCTTCTTGAGATGCACGCGGACGAACGCACGGATCTCGAGGAACTGCGCGCGGGCGACATCGGCGCCGTGATTGGCGCGAAAGACGCCACGACCAGCGACACGCTATGCGACTTGAAGCAGCAGGTGACCTTCATGCCGTTGACGTTCCCGGAGCCGGTGGTCGACGTGGCCATCGAGCCCAAAACGAAAGCGGACGAAGAGAAGCTGTCGGAGGCCCTCCGCAAACTGAGCGACGAGGACCCGACCTTCCAGGTGCGACAAGACCAGGAATCGGGCCAGACGATCATCGCGGGCATGGGCGAGCTTCACTTGGAGATCATCACGGATCGCCTGCGCCGAGAGTTCAGGGTGGCCGCGAATGTGGGCAAGCCGATGGTGGCATACCGCGAGAGCATTCGGGCACGCTGCGAGGCCGAGATTCGGTTCGTCCGTCAGACCGGCGGCCGCGGCCAGTATGCACACGTGGTGTTGGCCCTGGAGCCTGGCGAACCCGGAACGCATTTTGTCTTCGAGAACCAGTGCGTTGGCGGTTCGGTCCCGAGAGAGTATGTGTCAGCCGTCGAGAAGGGGGCTGTCCAGGCGCTTGAAAGTGGTGTGGTGGCCGGCTACCCGATGGTCGATGTGAAGATCATCTTGCTGGACGGTTCGGCCCACGAAGTGGATTCGTCGGACTTGGCCTTTCACACGGCCGGATCGATGGCCGCCAGGGAGGCCGCACCGAAAGGCAGCCCTGCTCTGCAGGAGCCGGTGATGCGAATCGAAGTGGTTTGCCCGGACGAGTATACGGGCGAGGTCATCAACGACTTCAACGGCCGACGCGGACGAATGGAAGAGATGGAATTGAACGGGAAGGTTCGGAAGGTACACGCCTGCGTGCCGCTTGCGGAGATGTTCGGCTATGCGAACGACATCCGCTCGCGTACCCAAGGCAGGGCGTCGCACACAATGGAATTCGACCATTACGAGTCGGTGCCCCCGAACGTTGCGAACCAGATCCTGGAACGGGCGGGAAGCCTGTTCCGATTCAAATAGATTGGATGCGCGTAACCGCGCACGACAGAACTAAAACGCGACTCCATAGCGACTAAAGGAGAGACCGATGGCGAAGGAGAAGTTCGAGCGGACGAAGCCGCACGTTAACATTGGCACGATTGGTCACGTCGACCACGGCAAGACCACGTTGACGAGTGGTATCACGAAGGTGCTGGCGGAGACGGGTCAGGCGAAAGAGATGGCGTTCGACGCGATCGACAAAGCGCCGGAAGAGAAAGAACGCGGCATCACCATCGCCATCGCCCACGTAGAGTACGAGACGGACAGCCGTCACTACGCGCACGTGGACTGCCCGGGCCACGCCGACTATATCAAGAACATGATCACGGGCGCCGCGCAGATGGACGGCGCGATCCTCGTGGTTGCGGCGGACGACGGCCCCATGGCCCAGACGCGCGAGCACATCCTGCTTGCACGCCAGGTGAACGTGCCGGCGATCGTGGTGTTCATGAACAAAGTGGACATGGTGGACGACCCCGAGCTGTTGGACCTGGTCGAACTCGAGTTGCGCGAATTGCTGACGATGTACGAGTTCCCGGGCGACGACCTTCCCATCATCCGCGGTTCGGCGTTGTGCGCCATGGAAGCGTCCGACGAGAAGCTGGGCAAAGAAGCCATTCTCGAGCTGATGAAGGCGGTGGACGACTACATCCCGACGCCGACGCGCGACCTGGACCGTCCGTTCCTGATGCCCATCGAAGACGTGTTCACGATCACGGGCCGTGGGACGGTGGTGACGGGCCGTATCGAGCAAGGCGTTGTGCATACGGGCGACAAGGTTCAGCTTGTGGGCATCGCCGAAGAGACGACCGACACGGTATGCACGGGCGTTGAGATGTTCCGCAAGATCTTGGACGACGGTCAGGCGGGCGACAACGTGGGTCTGCTGCTGCGCGGAATCGACCGCGACGCGGTGGAACGCGGGATGGTGGTCGCGAAGCCGGCTTCGATTACGCCGCACACGAAGTTCGAGGGCGAAGTGTACGTGCTGAAGAAGGAAGAAGGCGGACGGCACACGCCGTTCTTCGACGGATACCGGCCGCAGTTCTACTTCCGCACGACGGACGTGACGGGCGCGGTGAAGCTGCCCGATGGCATCGAGATGGTCATGCCCGGCGACAGCGTGACGGTCACGGGTACGTTGATTACGCCCATCGCCATGGACGCGGGGCTGCGATTCGCCATCCGCGAAGGCGGCCGTACCGTCGGCGCCGGCGTCGTGACGAAGATTATCGAATAGACGAACATATACATCGGCGGCGTTGCCGTCGGGTTTGGTCCTAGTGACCTTGCGGTTTTTCCAGTGCAGGACTGTGGCTCAATTGGTAGAGCAGCGGCCTCCAAAGCCGAAGGTTGGGGGTTCGAGTCCCTCCAGTCCTGCCATTCTTAATAATCGGCATCCTGAGGAAGAACAATGGCCAAGTCGGGTAGTGCGGGAGCGCAAGACAAGAACATCATCGCCCGGGGGAAAGCATTCTTCCAGGAAGTGATGGTCGAGATGAACAAGGTCGCTTGGCCCAGCAAGAACGATCTGAAGTCCCACACTGTTGTGGTCATGTTCATGCTGTTGGTTATGGCTGGCGTCATCTTTGTGTACGACCAGGTGTTTCTTCGGGTAGTGAAACTGCTGCTCTTGTTGGGCTAAGGAGTCAGACGTGGCGGAAGACCACCCTCAAGACGAAATCGAGCAGGAAGCGGAGTCCACTTCGGAAGAGGTGGAGGCGCCTGTCGCCGATTTGATCGAGGCGGATACCGGCGATAGCCTTCCCGCGGAGTCTGCGGAAAGTGAATCTCCGGAAGCCGTTGCCGACGAGGCGGACGAAGCGCCTGCCGACGAGGCGGACGACACGCCTGCCGACGAGGCTAGCGAAGATGAGGATGCCGACGAGGCTAGCGAAGATGAGGATGCCGAGGAATCGGTTCCCGAGATCGGCGCGTTCATCGACGACGGCATCAAGCGCCGCTGGTATGCCATTCACGCCTACTCGGGTCAGGAAGGCAGCGTCAAGAAGAACCTCCTGCTCCACGCCGAGCAAGGCGGCCTGAAAGACGTGATCGCCGACGTGCTTGTCCCCATGGAGGAAGTGGCCGAGATTAAGTCGGGCGAGAAGAAGATCTCCAAGCGTAAGTTCTTTCCGGGCTATGTGTTGGTGCGGTTGCCCGAACATCCGGAGCGTAACCCGGAGCTGTGGCATCTCATCAAAGAGACGCCCGGCGTCAGCGGGTTCATCGGATCGCGATCCGTGCCCGTGCCCCTCGATGACGGCGAAGTGCAGGCCATTATCGACGAAATGCGCGGCGAACGCGAACGGCCGAAGCCGAAGGTCAATTTCGAAGATGGCGAGCGGGTCAAGATTATCGACGGGCCCTTCTCCAACTTCCTTGGTAATATCGACGACATCAACGCCGAACGCGGAACGTTGAAGGTGATGGTCGAGATCTTTGAACGCCTCACCAGCGTCGAAGTCGAGTTTTGGCAAGTCGAAAAAATGTAGGCAAACAGGACGGAGCATCCTCCGATGGCGAAAGCAGGACGAAAAAAGAACATTACGGCCCAGATCAAGTTGCAGTGCCCCGGTGGGCAAGCGACTCCGGCCCCCCCCGTTGGACCCGCACTCGGTCAGCACGGCGTCCAGATCATGGACTTCTGCAAGCAGTTCAACGAGCGCACAAAAGACTCGGGCGGCTTGCTGATCCCGGTTGTGATCTCGGTGTACGAAGACCGGTCATTCAGCTTCATCACCAAGAGCCCGCCCGCGGCCGTGCTCATCAAGCGCGCAGCCAAGCTGGCCAAGGCTTCCGGCGAACCCAACAAGGTGAAGGTGGGCAATGTTACCACCGCCCAGTTGGCCGAGATCGCCCAGATGAAGGAAAAAGATCTGAATGCCGCGGATCTCGATGCGGCCGTCCGCATGATGGCCGGCACCGCCAGAAGCATGGGCATCACGGTCGACGAGATCATGAGCGTCACGGCAGACGAGAGCACGGATACCTCGGTCGACGAGGGGTAACCTTCGACCGCATCCCAAGTGTTTCCCCAGGCGTCGGCCGTCTCGTGAAGGTCGGCGCCTTTGTTTCGGACGAATAGAACGGAGTGGGAGGGCGGAAGCCCGTTTGACCACAGGAGAATCTCACCATGCCTAGACTCGGAAAACGCACCACGGCCAATCAGGCCAAAGCCCAAGAACGCCCCGTTTACACGCTGACTGAGGCCGTGACTGCGCTCAAAGACTGCGCTCCCGCCAAGTTTGACGAGACCATCGAACTCGCCTTCTTCCTCGGCGTCGATCCCCGTCACGCCGATCAGATGGTCCGTGGTTCCGTGTCCCTGCCCCACGGTACGGGTAAATCGGTGCGCGTCATCGTATTCTGTAAGCAGGCCGAGCAGCAGGAAGCCGCCACGGCCGCGGGCGCTGAAGAAGTCGGCGCCGACGAACTCGTCGCGAAAGTCCAGGGCGGCTGGACCGACTTCGACGTCGCCGTCGCAGCACCCGACATGATGGGCCAAGTCGGCAAACTCGGCCGCGTCCTCGGGCCGCGCGGGCTTATGCCCAGCCCCAAAGCCGGCACCGTCACGCCGAAAGTCGGCGACGCCGTTGGCGAGATCAAGAAGGGTAAGATCGACTACCGCGTAGACAAGAACGCCAACATCCACGTACCCGTTGGCAAGGTGTCGTTTACCACTGAGCAGATTATCGAGAATGCCGCATCCGTGATCGAATCCGTCGTTCACGGACGGCCTTCCGCCTGCAAAGGAACCTATCTGAAGAGTTGCGCCGTCAGTAGCACCATGGGCCCGGGATTCCGTATGGATCCTGGCGCTTTGATGGCTGAATTCCGGGGCCGTGGCTAGAACGCGCTTCTGACCTTGGATGGTATCGCACGAGCGAGAGGAGACAACTACGATGAGTCAGAGCAAGGGGGTGCTTTTCACCTCTGAATCCGTCACCGCCGGGCATCCGGACAAGGTCTCGGATCACGTTTCCGACGCAGTTCTCGACGCCATGATCGAGCAGGATCCCATGAGCCGGGTCGCCTGTGAGACCCTCGTCACCACCGGCATGTGCGTGGTGGCGGGCGAGATCACGTCCAAGGCCGTCGTCGATGTGCCAGCCGTCGTGCGCAAGGCCATCATCGACATCGGATACGTCGGAGGCGACTCCGGCTTCGATGGCCACACCTGTGCCGTCATGATCGCTCTCGATAAGCAATCCCCCGACATCTCCATGGGCGTCACCGTCACTTCCGACCGCGAGCAAGGCGCCGGCGACCAAGGCATGATGTTCGGGTACGCCTGCAACGAAACCCCCGAGTTGATGCCCGCGCCTATCGCCATCGCCCACAAACTCGGGCTCCAACTCCAGAAACTCCGCATCGACGGCACCCTTCCCTGGCTCCAGCCTGACGGGAAATCCCAGGTCACCGTCGAGTACGTGGATGACAAACCCGTACGCATCGACACGGTCGTTATCTCCAACCAGCACTCCCCCGACGTCACCCAGGAAGTAATCCAAAAAGAGGTCGTCGAGAAGGTTTGTGCGCCCGTTCTTCCCCAGAACCTCATCCAGGGCGAGGTCATCTACCACGTCAATCCGACCGGCCGCTTCGTGGTCGGCGGTCCCGTGGGCGACTGCGGCCTTACCGGACGCAAGATCATTGTCGACACCTACGGCGGCATGGGCCGCCACGGCGGCGGCGCCTTCAGCGGAAAGGACCCGTCCAAAGTCGACCGGTCCGCGGCGTACATGTCCCGCTACATCGCCAAGAACGTGGTAGCCGCGGGCATCGCCGAGCGCTGCGAAGTGCAACTCGCCTACGCCATCGGCGTTGCGCAGCCCGTTTCCGTCAACGCCACAACCTTCGGCACCGGCAAGATCGACGACGAGGTGCTGGCCGGTATCCTCAAAGACCACTTCGACTGCCGCCCGGCGTCGATCATTGAAACGCTCGACCTCCGGAAGCCCATCTTCAGGAAGACCGCCGGCTACGGCCACTTCGGTCGGGAAGACCAGGGATTCCGTTGGGAAGAAACCGACCAGGCGGATGCCCTTCGGCAGAAGGCGGGCCTCTAGGCCGCGCCTGAGTTCGAAACATAGCGTTGATTGTCGCGGGGCACACCGTCGGGTGTGCCCCGCGTTCTTTTGCCGACGATGGAATTCTGCAGCAACAGGGGGGGCTCGGCCAATGAAGGTACAGGATTTCGCCTACCAAGTCGCCACGCGAACGATCGAACTTCTCGAGGGAACCCAGCACTACAAGATTCCGGAGGATATACGGAAAGACGTGACCGCCAAGGTCATGGCCGAAATTGACGACCTGCTTCGGAAGGCCCAGTAGAGTTCCGGACCCCAGTCACAGGTCCTTCGACTTCCTCGCGGCGCAGGTGTGCCTCCAGCGTCGCGTCCTGCCGTCCCAACCAGGAGACCCCGCATGATGACACGTCGCGACTTCCTACGAAGCGCGGGAGGCGCCGCCGCTGGCGCCCTTGCCACGAACTGTGCTACCGCCGGCCCTGCCAAGCGCGGCACGCAACCCAACATCCTATGGATCACGTGCGAGGACATCAGTCCCCACTTCGGATGCTACGGCGACGATCAGGCCCACACTCCCAACATCGATGCCCTCGCCGCCCAAGGACTCCGCTACACCAACGCCTATGGCGCCCATGGCGTATGTGCGCCCTGCCGGTCCAGCATCATCACCGGCATGTATCCGTCGACCCTCGGCACGAACCATATGCGGTGCAACAATCCGCCTCCCGCGCATGTCCGGTGCTACCCCGAGTACCTTCGCGAAGCCGGCTACTACTGCTCCAACAACAAGAAGACCGACTACCAATTCAGTGCGCCTCCCTCCGCGTGGGACGAATGCAGCACCAAGGCCCATTTCAAGAACCGTGCGCCGGGCCAGCCCTTCTTCGCGATCTTCAACTTCACCATTACCCATGAATCCAAGATCGGCACACCGGCGGAGAAGATGGAGGGGGCCATGGCCGGACTTCCCAAGGGCGACCGCCACGATCCCGCAAAGGCCCAGCTTCCACCCTACTACCCCGACACCCCCATCGTGCGCAAGCACTGGGCCCACTACTTTGACCTCGTCACCATCATGGACCAGCAGGCGGGCGCCGTCTTGCGTGACCTCGAAGAGAGCGGTCTCGCCGACGACACCATTGTCTTCTTCTACAGCGACCATGGCGTCGGCCTGCCCCGTGCCAAGCGCTGGCTCTACGACTCCGGTACCCACGTGCCCCTCGTTATCCGCTGGCCCGGCACACTCAAACCCGGAACCACCGACGACCGGCTCGTCAGCTTTCTGGACTTCCCGGCCACCGCCCTGTCGCTCGCCGGAGTGCCCGTCCCCGACTACATGCACGGCAGAGCCTTTCTCGGAAGCCAGGCGCAGCCCCCACGCGAATACGTGTTCGGTGCGCGCGACCGCGTCGATGAACGGTACGACATCATCCGAGCCGTGCGCGACAAACGGTTCAAGTACCTGCGCAACTACGAACCCTACAAGCCCTACGACCAATACATCACCTATTGCGAAGGGTGGCCCGTCCTCCAGGAAATGCGCCGCATCTATAACGCGGGCGAATCAACCGAGGCGCAAGCGTCGTTCTTCACCGACGCGAAGCCCGTCGAAGAACTCTACGACACCAGAACGGACCCTCACGAACTCCGGAACCTTGCCGCCGATCCGAAGCATCAAGCCGACCTCGAACGTCTTCGCGCGGCCCACGTCGATTGGATGCTGCGCACCGAGGACCTGGCCTTTGTGCCCGAGACCGAACTGGCGGCTTGGCTCAAACGTCGGGGTCCCGCCAAGTACGACCAGCCGATCCCGACCTACAACGCCCTTGGCGCCGCCGGTTCAGCCGTCTACCAGGGCCGCGCCATCAACGACTGGGTCGCCGACCTTAACGACGCCAACGTCTTCCTCCGCATGCGTGCCACCAAGATCCTCGGGGAAGCCGGTCCCGCCACCGCGCCTGTCCTCACCGCCGCCCTGGACGACCCGGAAACCTGCGTCGCCTACTGGGCGGCCGTCGGGTTGGGGCAACTGGGCGCGTCGAGCGATCCGGTTCTCAACGCCCTGCGCAAGACCCTGGCCGTGGCCAACTGGACCCGCCGCCTGGGGGCGGCGCGTGCGCTCTGCACCTTGGGGCACGAGACCGACGCCCTGCCCACACTGCTCGAGGGCCTCAAGAACGACGACAGCATGGTCCGCCTGGCCGCCGTTCTCATCATCGACGATCTCGGCCCTGCCGCCGCCCGTCCCGCCGAGGCCGGGCTGCGTAGCGTGCTCGACGATAATCTGAAATACGTCGTACGTGTTGCGGACCACACCCTCGCCACGCTCAAACAAGCGACGTAGTCTTACCGGGCGGCCGGTCACCGGTCGCCCGGTAAGACTCCACTTCTATGTCATCCCTGACATGGTCGGGGTGTCTGGGGCGTGGTGCGACGTTCGCGCTGAAACGAACCTCGAAAACAGAAGCGAAAAGGCGGGACTGAGGGGCTGTTGAGAAAGTCATGCTCCCTCAGGAACAGAAGCGACAAACGGGGACTGCCAAGCTCTTGCGTCCCATTATTGGCCTTCTTAGGGCAACAATGGGTGGCTGTCCCCCGCTTATCGCGGCCT
>JAAEQP010000673.1 GCA_024231375.1 bacterium
CTGACCGGTCGCCTGCCATTCCTCCAAGGTTCGTCCCTTGAATTCGACTTCGCCCGATGTGTCCCAATAGCAGTTGCGATCCAGCCGGAAGTTGCCGTTGTTCCAGTTGCTTCCCAGCAACTCCCCATTATTGAAGTACACAATGTTCTTGGTGAAGTAGAACGAGATGTGGTCCTCCTCGCGCGTGCGCATGATTTGGCCCTGGTGGCTGAACGCGAAGACGTTGTTCACAATTCGGTTGTCGCGGCCGTAATGCTGGTGGAACCCGCCTGTCTTGCAGTTGTAGGCGATGTTGTTGGTGATGAGCAGGTCCGTGCTGCCCTCATCGGGATAGATGCCCCAGCCGCCATAGCTGTACGAGAACACATCGTGGATCAGGTTGTACCGGAGCACGGTCCCCGGTGCGTCGCCGAGACAGTAGATACCGCCCATGTCGCTGAGCTTTCGGTCGCCAAGATGATGGATATGGTTGTACTCGATGACGTTGTGGTGGGCCGAACTTGGTGTGTATCCCCACGACCAGCCGACCGACACGCCCGTGTAGTAGAAGTCGGAGATTTCGTTGTGCGACACCGTGTTGTACGAACTCCGGGCGATTTTCACGCCCACCGCCGCGGGCCAGATCGTGCCGCCATCGTGGATCCAGTTGTTGTCCACCAGGTTGTGACCCGTTACCTCGTGGTTATTGGCCGGGTCGCCGCCCACGCCCACGCGAATGCCGCCTGCGCCGAGATCGTGAAAATGATTCCGCACAAACCGATTGTGCTGGCACCCTTTCTGAAGCCATACCGCGTAGTTGCTGGTGTGGGCCACCTCGCAATTCAACATCTCGCAGTACCGCGCGCCGTTCGCCTCCACCGCGCCATGCACCGGATACGCGGCCTGGGCTGTGGGCTGCCCCTGCGGTCCGAGCGTCTGCTCCGTGTGGTGGAAGCTCAGTCCTTCGACCGTGACATGGTCCACAAACGCACCGTTCTCCGTATCGCCCGCGAACACCAACAGTTGGTGCGAGACCGGCGCCACCACCTCGGTGGTCGCCATGTCCTCGCCTTCCTTTGGCCAGTAGTAGAGCACGCCCGTCTTCCGGTTCAGATACCACTCGCCCGGACTGTCCAGCGCCTCAAACATATGCTCCACGTAGTACCGTTGCTTGGGTCCCCAGTGCTCGAAGGCCCAGCCCGTCGGCCCAGTGAAGTTCACCGTGTTGGTGTCGTCGTCGATGGACGCGATCCGGTGGTGCGACGTGTCCCACGAATGCATGACCACCACGATGGCGTCTTCCAGATTATCCCAGTGCCGAATGTCGCCCGGGTTGAACTTGAACGCCGTCTTCGCCCGGTCGGTCTCCTCACCCGTAGTGGCGTCTTTGAGCGGCGCTGCTTTGCCCGCGGTGTACAGGTACCCCTCGTTGGGCGTGCGCGCCGGGGCGCGATACTCGCCGTTCACCCACAACGCGCTGAACCGCCATGCGCCGCTCTTCACGTCCGGCAACTCGACGGTCCACAGATCGTCTTCCTGTTTCCACCCTGTGATGGGTCGGCCTCCGCTGATCACGACGTCTTCGCCGGGACATGCCGCATACGTGACAGGCGCTTCCCGCGATCCGCCGTCCTCGGGCGAGAGCACCAACGCTTCCGTCACGCGGTACACGCCGCCTCGGAACAGTACGCGCACAGGACCCGCGGCACCTTCGGCCCGAAGCACGCGCACGCGGTCGCATGCACCCGTCGGCGTCGCCAATGGACCATCAGACGCGTCCGCATTAGATTCCGCAAGGGTGCCCGACCACGCATCGTTGCCGTCTACCGCGACATACAGCACCGTCGCCTCCGTTGCGCTTGTCTCCGTCACGGCTTGGCCTCCCGCAAGTCCCTGCATCAGCACAAGGGCCAACGCTCCCACCGCCCATCCACTCCACGTCGCACGCATTGTGTCTCCCCCTTAACGCGGCGGGACCGCCGCAAATGTGGTCGTTACTGAGTGAGATTCTCGTCCAGTTTCGTGACCTGCTCCACCATGTCAATCGCTTCCTTGAGTTGGGCGCGCTCCGGTTGGAACGCCAGGCCCGTGGTCTGAAGCGCCGCCGTGAGATGCCGTGCCGCGCTGAGCCGTGCCGACCACGCGCTCAACCGCAACAGGATGGACAGAACAACCAACTCGGCCACGAGCAGGATGCCTAGCACCGCGCCCGTATGCGTGAAATACGTGTCCGGAAGCGCCCGGCCGGTGAAGTAATCGCCCACGATCCGGTACCCCGCGAACCCGATGAACGCCAGGGGAGGTAGGTCGAACAGAGCCGTCATCGTCCAGCCCGTCAGCCAGCGTGCACCGGCCACGATCCGGTCGCGCGCCGGTCCACGCAATACCGTCGTGAGTTTCTTTCGAAATGCCCGCGAGAAGACCCGGTACCCTTCACTGGACTGGGTTTGAGGGAATCCCGCGTCCACCAACGCCAGCGAGAGCTTGCTGTGTGCCTCGTCATAGGCCTGCCGGACCGCCTCGGACGCCACGTCGATGTCGCCCGTAAGCAGTGACCGTTCCGTGAGCAGGGCCGCGGCGCGTTGGCCCGACCGGCCGCGTGCGCCGAAGGGCAACCGGGCGGCCAGGCGGGTGGGCAGACTGCGCGCCGCTTCGAGTGCGCGGAACAGCGTGCCTACGATGCCTTTGGCACGAAGCGCCATCTCGCGGCCCATGGCAAAGTTCCACAGATGCGACTCCGCGAATAGGCGGTCGCGTACGATCCGGCAGGTCTCGCGGCTCAAGGCTTCCTCTCCCTCGCCCATCGCCGTCTCCACGTGCCGCAAGGCATCCGCGCGCGAGGCCACGCGCTCCCGCAACGTGCCGAGCGTCTTGGTCAACAGGCCGATAGCGTTGGACCGCTTGATGCGGCGGACCTGCTCCCGGGTCAGTTCCTGGCGGAGGAACTCCTCGAGTTGGCCGTAGTCGAACTCGCCGTTCTTGGAGTTGCCGTCCGGGGTCCGCTTGCCCAGTTTGCGATCCAAGGCGCGCAATGCGTTCACCCGGAAGTAGTCTGCCACGTCGAACCCTTGCTCATCGAGACGCGCCAACCAGTGGTCGCGCACCGATTCCGCACCGTCGGCGGCCTTCGTCTCGACGCATACCAAGGTGCGTTCGTTCTGCAGAGGACGCAGCAGCGACCACGTCGCTTCGTCGAGGTACTTCTCGCCGCTGCCACACAGTAGGATTAGGTCGGCCTGCCGTAGCGCCTGCCCCACGATGTCCCGATGTTCCCGGACCACCGTGTCAGAGTCAGGCGTGTCGATGATGATGAGGTTTTCGAGTGCCGAACCAGACACCACCGACCAGCCGTCGAAGGCGATCGCGGCGCCCGGCGGTTGGTATACGGTCGGCACGGACGTGCAGGGACGGAACTCGGACGTGGCGGCCAGCAGATCGCCCGCGATGGCGTTCAGCAGCGTCGATTTGCCAACACCCGACCCGCCCACGAGTGCAATGACCAGAAGGTCGTCCAACCGGCCCTCGCGCTGGCGCAACTCCTGCATCCGTTCGCGCAGGAGGGGCGCCTCGCCGCGCAACGGCGCCCACGCCCCGTCGTAGGTGGCGATGTGGTCGAGTCGGTTCAGGATGTCGCCGATATGTCCAGACATTGATGGTGCCACTCCCTGAGTTGGACGACCGTGTCGCTCTCCAGGGCCTCGAGGTAGGTGCGAAGCGCCGCGAGTGAAGGACCCGTCAGGTGCGCCAGCAGCGCCCCCTCGAGAATCTGCTGTTGTTCCGTCTTCCACGGCGAAAGGAAATCGAACATGGCGTCGCCGAACTGGTATTCAACGACCCGGGCCACAAACTGCTCGACGAAGGGGCCCGCCACGACCACCGCTTCGGACACGCCCACACCGCCCGTGTAGATGGCCAGGGGTGCGGCGATGGCCGATGGGGTGACGGCAAGAATAGCGTCGAGGGCTTCGAGCACGCGGCGTCTGCCGGTGTTGTCGCGCCACCACGCATCGAGCATGCGATGGGCGTGCCTGCGAAACTCGGCCGACACGCCGTCCGCCCGAGTCGTCTCGCGCACTACATCCGCCACGGCCGCATTCACGTCGATACCGCCCACGCGCGACGAAACGAGCCGGGCGGACGGTTCCCGCAGGTTGCGGCTCGATTCGACATAGCTCGTGGCGAGGTCGCGCGCGATGCCCTCGATGGCCCGCACGTGGGCCGCGTGATACTCGTCTTCGTTCGGCGTCGACGGTCCCTCCAACTCAATCCGCTTGCGCAGCGCGTTCCGTAGCGACCGTCCCACGGCCGACGCGCCGACGGCGATGGTCTTGCTGGTAGCCCCGATCCAGCGGCGAAGGGGACCGCGCTTCGACTGAACGAATTCGTGAAACAGGCCACCCACCTCAGCACCCGGCGCCGGATCGTAGTTGGACGCGGCGCTCGCCGCCCGCGACCCAAACTCGTCCACCACGGACCGCATCCCCGCCGCCAGATCGCCAAGGTCGTGCAGAAACGCGTCCGCCCGTTCGGCGAAGTGCGCCACCGTCGCGCGGTACACGCGCTCCTTGATAGCAGGCACATCGAGCGCCAAAAGATAATCCATCAGATGGGGTCCGCCGTCGAGTGCCTCGATGGCCGCGTTGGCGCCTTCATCCAAATCGAAGTCGTGGGGAACGAGGAAACAGGGCGTATCGAGGCCGATTTCCACCCGAAACTCTTCGAGTTGTCGGCGGGCCACAGCGAAATCGTCCTCCGGGTTGGCCTTGTTCATCACCGGCACCACCACCCGGCCCGACGCATGGGCTTCCCGGAAGAAGGCCACGACGCGGTCGTCTTTGTACTTCTCGCCGGTCACCATGGCGATCAGCACGTCGCCCGCCGCGCGGATGTTGTCCGCCACGGCCCAGTGTTCTTTGTCGATGGAATCCACATCCGGGGTGTCCAACAGCACGAGCCGGTCCGGCAAGGCGGCGTGATCGGCAACGAAGAGTGCGTCGGCCGGCGTGTCCTCGGCCACCACGCCGCGGCCGTCGTCCAAAGGACGTGCGGCGAACTCAGGCACCAACTTGCCCTCGAAGCATTGCGCCGCACGCGTGGCATTCGCGGCAATGACGGGACGGCGCGTGGCGGCCGCCGTCGCCTCGATAGGGCTCACGGCGCGCCCGAGCAGCATATTGAAGATCGTCGACTTGCCGGTATTCGTGCCGCCCGTGACCGCCGCGATGAGACAGCCGTCTCCCGAGAGGTGGGGGACCAGCTTGTACCGAAGTAGGTTCACCCACTCGTCCGTGCCGTCGAACGCGGCCCGTTCAACGGCCCTGTCGCTGGCGAGGGCGTCGCGTAGCGTCCGCAACGCCGCGTCGAACTGTTCCAGGGCTTTTCCCGTCGAAGGACTCATATGCGCCTCACGCCCTCTCCACCCTACTGCAGCTACATCGTAGCAACGCTACCGGAAGAACCACGCCATTATCAATGCGCTGCCTCGTACGACAACCACTTAGCGCGGAAACATCCCAAAATAGAGCCTTGACAGTAATGATAGGAAATGATAGCATATGCGACACAACGATAGCAAACGGAGATTCCAATGGCCACTACGGACGACACTCGAACCAATCCCCAGGACAGGGGCTGGTACTCCATCCCCGAGGCCGCCGGCTACCTCGGCATCAGCCAACCCACCCTGTTCCGGTGGATGAAGCAGGGACTCGTGTCGTTCTACAAGGTCGGCGGCAGCACCCGCTTCGCCAAGGAAGGGTTGGACGCCGTCATTGAAAAGACCACGGGCCGGAAGGAGGCCGAGGCCGCGGCGGGGCGGTGCGCGGCATGCGGCCACAGCATCCTGGTGGACGGGAGGGTCCAGGGATCGGGCCGTCTCTACTTCCGGCCGGAGAAGACCAAGTTCTGGGTATTTGCGGAATCGACCGTGCCCACGCACGCCAAGGTGTGTACGGCCTGCGGCTTCATTCAGCTTCATGCGGACGTGACCAAATTGCAGAAACTCAATCCGGAGGCTGAGGAATGACGCGCCGCGGGGCCGGGGGATCCTGGAGCGCCGCGAACGCGTCCCATCGGACAGGAGGTGCGCTATGGGGACGGAGAGCATCGAAGCGCAGGCGAGTGGGAACCAGACGGGGCTGAGTGTAGACGAGGGCGAAACGCAGCAAGGAGTGGGGGAGGAGAACGGTGTCGGCGAGACGCCTCAACCCGCCTGGAGCATGCTATTCGGCGACGGAGGCTTTCTCAGTGTGGGCGCTGCCAGCATCCTCTACATGCTGAGTGCCCTGTCGATTATGTACGGTATGGCAACGCTCATCGGGCCCGTACTCGCTCGTAGCGGCGTCCTCGGCCAGACACTGCCCTGCATCGGGGCTCTGAACCTGTATGAAGTGGCCCTTCTGTGTGTGCTTCTCGCCATTGTGCTGTTGCGCAAGGCCACGGCCGACGCCGTGTCACTCACCGTGCTGGTCGCCCTGTTCCTCATGGCGACCGGTGTCGCGCTGGACACCGTGGCGAACGATAGCCCCTCCGTGGCGACCGTCGTGGCGATGGCGTGTGTGGCACTGGCCTGGGTCAAACTGAGTCTGCTGCGCCATCACGTGGCCCTGGGCCTGCGGCAGGGCCTCTTCTCCGGCGCTTGCCTGGTGATCGGCTGGAGTTTCCTGACCGCGCCGGCACTGGCCTATCTGCTCAAGTACCGCGACGCCGACGTCTACGTCCTTCGTACCGTCTTGCAGGCGGGCTGGTTCGTCATGCTGACAGGAACCGTGCTCATGTTCCGGAAGGCACTCCGCACCGGGGACGGCGAGGCGCGTCCCGCAACCGGTACCGCCTTCATCCGAACCCACGGGATGGCGTGGGTGTTCGTGGCACTACTCGTGTTCGCGTGCGCCATCCATCAGTATGCACTGACCTATGTGTTCGACGTGCCGTGGACCTTTGGCGACTACCTGCCCCTGATCCTGGTGTGCTCGCTTATCGGCCTGGAACTGCTACGAGGCTACGGCATGCGGTCGCCGGGTCTCGATGTATCCCTGGCCTGCGCGCCCTTGGGCGCGACCATCGTGTACGCGGTGGCCGGGGCGGAAGCCGTACCGTCCTGGCTGGCCCTCGACATGCTGTGGCAACCGGCCGTGTTGACCGCTCTGACCGTCGTTGCCCTCATCGCCTTCAGCTTCCGGGCGGGACGAATCTGGCTGATTCCGGTCGCAGGCGCCTATGCCCTCGCCTTTCTGCTCTTGCTGGGTGCGACACCCGGCGACGCGGCCACATTGAACTGGCACGCCGTCGGCGCGGCCGTCCTCGTCGTGCTGGTCGTGGCGGGCCTGGCCTTGCGCGACGGCCGCCTGCTAGCCGCGGCAGTGCTCCTTCTGGCGCTCGGCGCATGGTCCTCGGATAGCCTGACGGCGTGGTCACAACGGTACCCATTCTCCCGCTTGGGAGTCATTGGTCTGACGACGGGCTTGGGCCTGACGTTGGTGTACATCGGATTCCCGGAGCGTTTGCCGAACTGGGTCGGGGGCGCATCCGCAACACTCCTTACCGCAATGACGATCGCGATCTTCAATCCCGAGACCGACCTGACGTTTGCGTTCCTCGCGGGAGCTGCCGTCGCAGGGACCGGCGCCCTCGCCTGGCGTAGGACGCGCAACCCATGGGCTACCATTGCGCCCTTCATACCCTTGGCGCGCACCGTCTACCTCTCGGCGCGACCGGTGACCGGTTGGCATTTCGTAGCGCTCAGCTTCCTCCTCCTGGCCATCGGCGCATGCACCAGCCTGCGCAGGCGACCGGTCAGTTAGCACGTGTCAGCGCGGGAAGCTCTCGGGAATCCCTGAGAGCAGGAGAGAGAAACTTGGAACTGCGGGGTTGTTGAAGAAGTCCCGTAGCGCCGAGGACTGCCGGCAAACGCAAACACACACCAACCACGTCATCCCGAGCGAAGTCGAGGGATCTCTTGTAGGTAAGCGCTCGCCGGTGAGAGATCCCTCGACTTCGCTCGGGATGACGTTGGAGTGGAGTTCTTCATCGCTACTCAGTGGTCGTCCGGAATGCACGCACCTGCCTTACTCCAGAGGCCGAGGGGCATGACCTTCTCAACAGCCCCGTTGTCCCAGGCGTCTTCCGCGGCTTCGCGTGGTCGAACCCCAATCAGGTGTGCCACCGACTAACTCGTTAGTCGGTGGCATGTCTACGCGAGGCGCCCATCCTGTCGTACCACCACCGGTCATCCACCCAGTGTAAACTCCACCCACGTTTACACCGCTCCCATCGCCATACTATCCCCGTGGCCGGAGAGAACCGAGGCGCACGAGCGTCCGGATCGGTCGAGAGCCGTTGACAGCCCAAGGGGCCTTGACTATTATCCTTTCAGCGGATGCGGGAGGGACACTCAAGCGCTTCAGGGTCGGGAGGATAGGCTCATGCTGACTTTCTATGTGGTTTGTGCGGCGATTGGATGCACCTTGTTGATTGTGCAGTTCTTGTTGAGCCTGCTGGGGCTCGGCAGCGAAGGGGAGTTCGACGCGGACGTCAGCACGGTCGATTTCGACGTGTCCGCGGCGGACGGAAGCTTCGATTTCGAAGCCGACGGGATGGAGGCCCATTTCGATGCAGACGGCATCGACCCGGACGCGGTCCATCACGGTTCCACTTGGTTCTTTGGGGTTTTGTCCTTTCGCGCGCTCGTCGCCGCCATCACCTTCTTCGGGTTGATGGGCGTGGCGTGTACCACTGCGGATGTCAGCATGCCCATATCCCTGTTCGCCTCTGTGGCGGCAGGCTCGGCGGCGATGATATTCGTGGCGTGGATGATGCGCACGCTGGGCCAACTCAAGACGGACGGCACGGTGAGCATCTCCAACGCCGTCGGCGCCGACGCAACAGTGTATCTGCCGATTCCCGCCGGGAAGGACGGGGTCGGCAAAGTGACCGTGAACATGGGTGACCGAACCAAAGAGTATGGTGCGATGACGGGCGGGGATGCATTGCCGACGGGTACCCCGGTGGTGGTTCTCGGCGTCGTGGGGAATCGGATTCTGGAGGTCGCTCCGGCGGCCGACAACAAGGAGGAGTAACAAATGTCTCCAGAAACCCTGACAGCCATCGGGTTGATGGTCGTTGTACTGGCCATCATGGTGGTCAGTTTCGTGATGCTGCTTGCCAAACGGTACAAGCGGTGTCCCAGTAACTGCATCCTGGTGATCTACGGCCGGGTACGCAGCGGCACGTTCGTGAACTGTCTTCACGGTGGCGCCGCCTTTGTCTGGCCCCTCATCCAGGACTACGCGTTCATGAGTCTGGAACCGATACAGATCGAGATTCCCCTCAAGGACGCCCTATCCATCGAGAACATCCGCGTGAACGTGCCCAGTGTGTTCACGGTCGCCATCGGCACCGATCGGCCGCTCATGAACAACGCGGCCAGCCGTTTGCTCGGATTGACCAGTCAGGACATCAAGGAACAGGCACAGGATATCATCTTCGGTCAGTTGCGGCAGGTGATAGCCTCGATGCAGATCGAAGACATCAACCGCGACCGAGAGAAATTCCTGCAGAGCATTCAACAGTCCCTCGAACCCGAACTCTCCAAGATCGGTCTGGTCTTGATCAACGTGAACATCACGGACATCACCGACTCGTCCGGATACATCGAAGCCATCGGTCAGAAGGCGGCTTCGCAGGCGATCCAGCAGGCGCGCGGCGATGTGGCCGAGCAGGAGAAACTCGGTGAAGTTCGCGTGGCCGAGGCGGAGCGCGAGAAGCAGGTTAAGGTGGCCGATGCCACCCGCGCCCGCGAGATCGGCATCCGCGAAGCCCAGAAAGACCAGGCCGTGCGGGTCGCCGACTTGTCGAAACTGCAGACGGTGGGCGAGCGGCAGGCTGAGTTCCTGCGCGAGAGCGAGGTGAAGAACGCCGAGCGCGCCATGCGCGTGAGTGTGGCCGAGGCCAACGCGGGCGCCATCGAGGGCGAGAACGACTCGAAGGCCGTCGTGGCCGCGTCGCAGGCCGGATTGCAGGTCAAGGAAGCCGAGGCCTATCAGCTCGGTGAAACGCGCAAGCGTGAATCCGAAGCCGCGGTGATCGAGGCCCAGAACCTCGCCATGGCGAAGGCGGCCATCGCCGATGCCGAACGCATCGAAGCCGAGCAACGCGCGGCGGTTGAGGCCCCGGCCAAGGCCGAGAAAGCCAAGACCATCGTCGAAGCCGAGGCACTGGCCGAACAGCGGCGCATTGAAGCCGTGGGTGAGGCGTCGGCCATCTTCGCCAAGCTCGAAGCCCAGGCCAAGGGTGAATACGAAATCCTGGCCAAGAAGGGTGACGGTTTGCGCCAGATCGTTGACGCATGCGGCGGCGCGCAGCCGGCCTTCCAGATGATGATGCTCGAACACCTCGACAACCTGGCCCAGGCATCGTCGGAAGCCATCTCCAACATCAAGTTCGACAAGATCGTGGTGTGGGAGAACGGGCTCAACAACGGGGACGGCGGCAGCAACACCGCCGGTTTCCTCAGCAGCATGGCGCGCACCCTGCCACCCATGTTGCAGGTGATGAAAGACATCGGCGGCGTGGAGATGCCCGAATACCTGGCCAAGTTCGCCACGGCCGAAGGCAGCGATGCACAGGCAGACGAACCGGCCGCGCCCGAATCCCCAGATCCTGGTCAGAACGCGTAGTACAGCGTTTCGACGTCCTGGAGCGCCCCGTGCTACACGCACGGGGCGTCTTCATTTGAACTGAATCGCGGCCAGACGATGACCGCGCGCGGGAGTGAAGCACATGGGCGTGTTCGATTTCGACGGAGTCGCGATGCGTGAGGCGCCAGAGGGCGCGGTGCCGGAATGTCCGAAATGCGGTGCCCAACTGGACCGCGTTTGGACGGTCAGCAAGGGCGCGGGATTCTGGGGCAAGGAGACGATTCTGATGTGCCCGCACTGCAAGGTGCTCCTAGGGTTCAGCACCTATCGCCGGTAGCGGTGGCGCCTGCGGCGTTGATGGGAGGGGGACTGCAGAAGCGAAAGACCGGGAACCCGCGCCGCGCGGGACCTGTACCAAGCGAGCGCAGCGAGACGGGACTGTCCCAAGTCTCTTCGCGGGCTGCACGCGGCGAGGCACTGGTCTCTCAACAACCCCGCAGCCATAGTCTGGCCCCAGTGAACGGCATACTGTGAATCACACACCCCAACCACGTCATCCCGAGAGAAGTCGAGGGATCTCTTGCGGGTAAGCGCTCGCCGATGAGAGATCCCTCGACTTCGCTCGGGATGACGTTGGAGTGGAGTAGACCATCGCCACTCGGTGATCGCTTGAAGC
>JAAEQP010000674.1 GCA_024231375.1 bacterium
CCATACACTAGGAACACTCAACGAAAGAACCCAGAAGATTGAGCCTAGCCGAAAATGGCACACCAAATGAAACCAATAGATGCAAACAACGTCCCCGGTCTAAAATGTAAACTACGTCCGGTTTGCACCGAAGCTCTCCCGTTGTGGCGTGGTCTCCGACCGCGCCACTCCTACGACCGCAAGGTCTCCAATCCGGACAATCAGCCCAGCGAACTGCACACCGCATCCAAGAAACGGACTTGACAACCGAGGCTTTACGTAGTAAAGTGCTTGATAGAAGGAGCGCCCAGATCGCCATGAGTAGCGACCATATGCAAGACAACGCCTCGGACGAACCCGTCCAGCTCCATCACCGGGCTTTTGACAACTTGTCCTACATCCGGCAGACCATGGAAGAGTCCCGCGCCTTCACGGCGGTGCCTGGATGGGGCACGGTGGGAATGGGGTGCCTTGCGCTTATCGGCGCCTGTGTGGCTTCGTGGCGTCTCAACGCGTTCTGGTGGCTGGATGTCTGGCTGTTGACGGCCGTGCTGGGCTTCTGCCTCGGATTGACGACACTGCTCCTGAAGGCACGCCGGGAGAAGGCCCCGGTGCTGACGGGCGCGGGACGCCGGTTTGGCATGAGCCTGGCCCCGCCCATTATGGCGGGCGCGGTATTGACGGTAGTGCTCTACCAACAGGGTCTTGTGCGCCTCATGCCGGGCTTGTGGCTGTTGATGTACGGCGTGGGCGTATTTGCGGGCGGCACGTTCTCCGTGCGGGTGGTCCCCTTGATGGGTTTGGGCTTCATCCTACTCGGCTGCCTGCTCTATGCGTTTCAGCCTGTTGCATCCATGAACCTGATCGGTACAATGACCACGGCGGACGTGATGCTCGCCGTTGGTTTCGGCGGTTTGCATTTGGTGTTCGGCGCGATCATCGCGCTACGATACGGGGGCTGACGCCCACCATACTGGAAGACACGACATGGCAAAAGACAACGCAGCACGAAAGAAACCGGAATCGAAGGACGCCGCCACCGGCGCCATTCAGCAGGTGTTTGCCTCTCCCAAGGGGAAGGGCGTTGACGCCATGGAGCGCGTGATCCACGAGCGGCTCAGGTTGGCCATTGTGAGCGCCCTCGCGGTGAACGACTCCCTGACCTTCATCGAATTGAAGCGTCTGCTCGAGACCTCCGACGGCAATTTGAGCGTCCATGCCCGGAAGTTGGAGGACGCCAAGTACATCCAGTGCAAGAAGGGATTCGAAGGCCGCGTCCCCAAAACCGAATACCGGCTCACCGAGAAGGGGCGCAAGGCCCTGGAACGCTACTTGGAGCACATGGAATCGTTGATTCGCGCCGTACGGGACAAGTGAGAGGCGTCCCGCCTCTCTTTTTTGGCAGTAGGCTTTGTAAAGCAAAGAGCTTCGCGGAAAAGGTAGGGAGAATTCATGAGACAGCATCACTCGTTCTACGACGTCGTCGCCATATCGACTCTGGTCCTGGGGATAGCCGGAGATGGTCTTCTCAGGCCTTTCCCTATCGGAATCAACGTCGGTCTATGGTTGGCCGGGATGGCCGCGCTCTCCCTCGGGCTTTCCGCATGGAGTGGCCGCCGGATCGCGTCGCAGAAGTTCCTGTTCCTGGCGGCGGCCCTGGTGCTGGCCTTCACGCTGTCCTGGCGGTCGGCCGGGCCGCTTCGCGCGGTCAGCATACTGGGGACGCTCGCGTTTCTGTCCTTGACCGTTGTGGACTCGGCGATCCTCCGGATCCGCGCGGCGTACATGATTGACTGCGTGAAGGCTTCGCTTCTCGCGGTCGAGCGCGCGACCACTGGGTTCGGTTTCCTGATCCAGCAGGACGTGTGTTTGCCCAAGATCGTGGGCGAAAGCCGCGCCGAGCGTACGCACGCTTCGCTCAAGGGACTGCTTCTCGCGGCGCCGCTGCTTCTGGTCTTCGGTGGGCTCTTCATGCGGGCGGACGCCGTGTTCGCCGGATACGTGCATCGACTCACCGGCACGAACTGGCCGACTTTCGTCGGCCATCTTGCCGGCACAGCCGTTTGTGCGTGGCTGGCAGGTGGCTTCCTGAAGGGGCTTTTCGACGGTCCCCGGCGCGCTTCGCTGCCCGCGCTGGACACGTCGCCTGTGCGTATGGGGGGCGCCGAGGTGTCCGTGAGCCTGGGGCTCGTCGTTGCCCTATTCGCCCTGTTCACGCTGATACAGATCGGCTATCTCTTCGGCGGAAACGCCCACGTTCAGGAGGTCAGCGGTCTCACCTATTCCGAATACGCCCGCAAAGGCTTCTTCGAACTGTGTACGGTAGCCGCGCTGGTCCTGCCCATGTTACTGGTCATGGACTGGTTGCTCCGGCCCCGCGAAGACGGACCGGTGAACGCGCACGCGTTCCGCGCCCTGAGTCTCGCGCTGTTGGTCTTACTGGCCGTCATCATGGGGTCCGCGCTCCATCGCATGTACCTGTACGTCGACGCCTACGGTCTGACGCGCGACCGGCTCTACGCCACCGTCTTCATGCTCTGGTTGGGCACCCTCTTCGTCTGGTATGCGGCAACCGTCCTGCGGGGTCACCGTCACCGGTTCGTCATGGGGGCGATCGCGACGGGCTTCACGTGCATCATCGCGCTCCACGCCGTGAACCCCGACGCCCTCATCGTCCGCGTGAACCTGGCCCGGCTTGCCCGAGGCAAGGAATTCGATGGCCGCTACGCCCGTACCCTGAGCGACGACGCGATTCCTGCACTGGTCGATGTCGCTCATGCCGAGGGCGATGTCCGGAATCCGTACCTCGTCGCGGACCGGCTTCGCCTCAGAGCTATGAGCGTTGGCAAGACTGACCGGCGCATGTGGAACTGGGGCACGTGGCGTGCGGACAAGGCGTTGCGGCGGTATGCGGACCAACACGGAACCGACGCCGCTGAGCAACTGTGGGAGACGCCCGATTCACAGGTAGGTGTTCGTAACTATGCACGGGGGAGGAGAGGCCGATGAGGAGAATTCGTAGCGCGGTTCTACTGGTAGCGTTTCTTGCGGGAATGGGCTGCTCGACCGCACCCGAGGTGGAGTCGGCGACACTGCGATGCATGCACCCGTTCAAAGCCGGGAGTTTCATCGGCTTCCTCTCGTTCGAGGATGGGGGATTGGCGCCTGTCACCGACCCGGACCACGTCGATGTTGCGTACTACTTCGACAACAATGACTGCTCTGAGGGTGCTCTCATCGGGCACGACGACCGTCCGGGCTACCTGTTTCCCATCGGACACAAGTCATGGCGAGAACTGATCAAGCTCGACCCTCCGCGTGGTGATACGGAGTCTGTGGATGCAATCGCGCCGTTGACCAAAGACACGGAAGGACTCGCCCTTTGGGTGAAGACAGAAGCTGGCGAGTACTACCTAGTGAGGATCAAAACGGTCCAGCCCGCTACGTATGCCGACCTTGTCGCAGGCAAGCAGCCGCAACTGGGGCTGGAGTGGCGTGGACCCATTGCGTCCCGGACTGAGTCGCCCTCAGGGGCAACGGGAGGGGCGCATGGTCGGGAGACACAAGCCCCATGAACCGATTCGCCGAGATCGCCATGCCCGTCTTGGAATGGACCATCGCCTTCTGGTGGGTCTATCTCGTCCTGTTGGTGGGGTACGGAGCCTTTCTCATCTGGTTCTGGGAAGCCTTGCGCGGTGAAGCGCCCGGACGTGAGGCCTTGCTGGCCAAAGGCATTGCGCCCCTGCTGCGTCAATGGGAGCGGCTCCGGGTCCTCTTCAATCTCATGCTCATTTGGGAGGGCGTCCTCCTGCTTTCGCTCACCCGGATGCTCGAAGAGGCCTCAAAGCACCATGAGCACACCGCCCACGGACTCTGGTTCTGGGGAACGGCGCTTCTGTGTTGCGTCATCTCGAACGGATTC
>JAAEQP010000675.1 GCA_024231375.1 bacterium
AGCATCGACGCCGCTCCAGAACGTCAACACGATCACGTTGCCTCTCAGGTTCTCGAGCGAGAGGGGGACGGCCTGGCGTTCGCCCTCGCGTGCCACCCCAAACCACGCGTCGCAGTGGAGTTCGTGCGCGGGGGCTCCCACCAAGTCGGCAACGCCTCGTGTGAGGCCTTGGCCTTCTCGTGTGGCCAAGTCGGGCTCGAAGGGCGTCAGCGTCACCTTCTGGGTCTGCGGGTCGTGCAGGTCCACTTCGAAGTCGCCTCGAAGGAATCGCAGGGCCTGCTCCGCCCGGAAGCGGGCCTTCCCCATGGGGGCGCGAGGCAACTGGATGCGGAACTGTCCTTCGGCGTCGGCAATGAGCCAGATGGGCGGGTCGAGGTCGAGCGACGAAATGAGGGTATTGGGTTCGGGGGTGCCGTCGGGGCCGAAGACGGTGCCCGCGATTTCCGGAAGAGGTCCGAGATGGATTACGGGGACATGCACGTCGTCGTTCTTGACGTCAAGGGGCACATCGCCCCCCCCTTGCACAAGCAGGCCATCCGGGGGGAAGACACGCACTGTGCCCGGCCCAGGGCACACGCTGAGCCGGAATGCGCCGCTGGGGTTGGTCACGGTCTCGTCGTACAGGCCCATTTCGAGGAAGTAGGAAACCCAGACTCCAGGCGCGGGGGAATTGTCTGCATTCACAATCTGTCCTGTCGCGTAGCGGGGCGGGAAGAGGGCAAGATCGACAACACGTTCATCGGTTGTTCCGTCGAGTACAATTCGTTGCGGAATGGCCGCCGCGTGGTCCGGGTGCTTGACACCGACGTCGTAGGCGCCTGGCAAGACCTTCAACCGGTAGAACCCTTCGGGATCGGTGCGCGTCTCGAACCGCTCGCCGGGCTCATCGTCGCCGAGGGCGAGGACGGACACAAGCCCGTCGCTGACGCCCTGG
>JAAEQP010000676.1 GCA_024231375.1 bacterium
CCGCGAAGCGTCCTTCACTATCCAGTCCGCAAAACAGCGAGTCCCACGCGCCCTGGTGGCTGAACGCGAGTCGTGTATTGGCTGGTATGGACTGGCCATCACTCAGTACGACCCGGCCGGCCACACGATGACCCCGCTCGATTTGAAGGGTGCCCACGTCCACCTCGGAACCATGTTTGCCCGCGGTGAACTTTCGTACAGGCGAGGCGCCCTTCCCTTGGAGGCTGCCCATCTTGCCATAGACGTGGTAATCCCAATTCGGGGCGACATTCGGAAGCTCGAAGTAGCCGTCTTTGTTGAGGCCTATCGTGTACTCGCCGAGAAAGCTTTCCGAATCACGGCTTACTTGAACGATGCCGATAACGGACCCCGCGACCGGCTTGCCCTTGCGAAAGAGCCCACCCTTCTCTAAGAGGCGTCCTTTCACGGTGACGCCATAGCCGAGTTTGATTTCGCGCACATCAGGTCCGGCACTAAGATCGTGGAGCTTCCGCGGCGCAAGCCCACGCGCACGCACGGTCGCGAAGACCGTAATGTGCGGGTCTTCAGAGGTGAGCATGAATTCGCCATTCTCGTTAGTGATGGCCAAGGGATCCGTGCCGGGCACTGGTCCATAACACTGTCCTCGTTCAGTCTTGTATCCGTAGAGTTCGACGGTGGCACCGTCAACCGCGTGGCCAAGCGGATCAAGTACACGGCCTTTCGCCGTATGCTCCGGGGCAAGGCGCTCGGGGGGAAGGGCCGAAAGCGCTGCAAGGATCGGCCCCGTACCCGGATCGACATTGTCCACAACGCTTGGTTCGAATCCTCGCGCGACAACAAGTATCTTGAAAAGAAGCGTCGGCGACAGCTCCGGAATTGTGAAACGCCCGTCCGTTCCCGTTGTTGCACGCTTTCCACAATCCAGATAACTGGACGGGCAATGGGAACTCGTGCCTTCCCTGGGTTTCGCGGTGTAGACATATGCCGTGGCCCCTTCCAGGGGCTGCTCATCTGGACCGCGCACAAGCCCTTCTATGGACAGGCGGGCCTTGCCTTCGGGCGCCGCCTCCTCGTCAAACGTCACACCTGTGAGTTCATTCACCTTCACCGGCAGACCTTCTTCGTTCCGCACCGCTGAGTCAAGCGGCGGGTTCTCGGTGTCGGTCGTGGCATGGAGCGTGCCGAAACTGGCGGCGAACACGATGAGTGCGGCGATGGAAAGCACCGACAACCGCGCCGTCGGCCGGACGCGGTGGTTAAGGATGCGGCGCACGCGG
>JAAEQP010000677.1 GCA_024231375.1 bacterium
CTGTTATTTTCCATCACCCCCATCAATGTTATGATGGCTCCCATCTCTACCCACAAAGGAGAAACGAAGATGGCGTTAAAGGACGGCGTATTGATTTTGGTGGCTCATGCCGACGACACTGAGTTCATGGCGGGCGGCACGGTGGCGCGGTTTGCGGACGAGGGCCGCGAGGTGGTGGAGGTGATCACGACCAACAACGAGCGCGGGACCTTCGAGTTGACGCCCGAACGGATCATCCCCCAAAGCGAGGACGAGGCCCGCGAGGCGGCGCGCATCCTGGGCAAGAAGGAGGTCGTGTTCCTGGGCTATTCCGACGGCATGCTCTCGGACACGCCGGTAAACGAGTTGCGCGAAAAATTCATGCGCCTGATCCGCCGCTACCGGCCCAAGACCCTGATGACCTTCGACCCCTGGGCCCCCTTCGAACCACACCCCGATCACCGCCGCGTGGCCTTTGCCGCCGTCGAGGCCGTGAGCTTCTCCCACCTGCCGCTCTTTCATCCCGAGCACCGCGACGACGGCCTCGAACCGCACCTCGTCCTCGAACAATACTACCTCGCCAAGGACCCCACCCACGCCAACAAGGTCGTTGACATAAGCGCGTTCATCGACCAGAAAATCGACGCGCTCTGCGCCCACGACTGCCAGATGAAACTCACCATCGACGACCTCAAAATGGCGCTCACGGCCTCCGGCGCGGCCCCCGAACTCGCCGACCAACTCGACCGCGACAACTACCGCCCGCTGCTCGAACTCTACGTCAAGGCCTGGGCCCAGGAGGTCGGCGCCAAGGCCGGGCATGAGTACGGCGAGGAGTTCCGTCACGAGATGGCCGGCGGCCCGATCGCGGAATTAGCGCGAGGATAATAAAATTTGCAGTCGCAAATTGCGACCGCAAAATATTCCAAGCTACCTATTGTTCCTTTCGCATTCACAGAGCAGTAACTCACGCCGCTTCGGGGCGCGGGTGACCTCAC
>JAAEQP010000678.1 GCA_024231375.1 bacterium
AACATGTCGCAGTACATCGGGGAGTTGCAGAATCACGGCATCGCCTTGACCGCTGAGGTCGTGCCGCGCACCGCATTCGGATTCATCCACGGTATGTGGGCGCTGGACAATTCGCGAGGCAACCCTCCCAACAACTGCGGCGTTGATATCGAGCTCTCACTGCTGAGAATGCTCGGATGCTACGCGGACTACACGTTCCCCGCCTGGGGCTGGATGAACCCGAATGTGACCAACGCCATCTTCTATGCACGGGACGATGCGGACCGGAAGTCGTATGGCAAGGCAGAGAACATCCGACTGGCCCGGGTCGGAGAGGACGCCTGGGGTGATCTCCTGCTCTTTCTCGGTCCCGACGAACCCCCGCCCTCATCGGAATGGGCGAACCGGATGGTCCCCGACGCTCTGGACGCATGGGTGGGCAAGAACATCCACGTCGAGGGCAATGATGACTGGGTGTTCGTCAAGATCCACTGTCATGGCATTCAGCAGCGGGCAGTAGGGGAGCCCAACGAGGTCTACTCCGGTGTCTGGGGCCTGTGGGGTGAGGGGGCCGAACGATTCTGGTCATATGCCGAGTCGGAGTACAACGATGGCGTCGATTACCGCCTGCACTACGTTTCCGCCCGCGAGGCGTATAACATCGTGCGGGCCGCGCAGGCGGGAATGGTCGGCAATCCCGATTCCTACCGGGATTTCGAGATCCCTCCCTATGTCCACCAGCGCCTCAACGTTTCTGCACCGTATCGACTGGAAGAGTGGTCCCGGGACGTGGTCTTCTCTCTGCTCGATGATCCGCCGGAGGTCACAATACGTTCCCGCGCGGCCGACGCGAGGAGCCTGGTCTATGAGTCTCCTGACGGGATCACGTGGTTTCCCTTCGATGGCGATGATCAGATCGCGGACGGCGTGCGCACCCTGTACGATTCGACGCCCTCGCGGTCCTACACGTGGTTCTTGTCGGGTCCGGAAGCATCATTGATCGGTCCCGTGTTTCCCAACCCGGGTCACCAGGGTTTCACCATTCACTACCGGGTGGGCACGCACGCCCATACGCGCGTCGATCTGTTCAACGTGCTGGGGCGACACATCAAGATGCTCGTTGATGGAAACTCACCGCCGGGTGAGTTTTCGGTCTCGTGGGATGGAACCAGCGACAGCGG
>JAAEQP010000679.1 GCA_024231375.1 bacterium
CAACGGGGCTGCGAGGGAATCGAAGCCAAGTACGACCGGTACCTGTTCGGTACGGCGGGCAAACAACGTACCCGCGTGGACGCACAACGCCGCCTGCTCGAATCGTCGACTGTCGAGCGTATCGCGCCCGAGGGCGGGGCCGACGTGTACCTGACCATCAACAAACCCCTGCAATACACGCTGGAAAGCGAACTCGCCATCGCGCTCGAGGAGTTCAAGGCCGCGCGGGCCATGGGCATGCTGATGGACCCGTACACGGGCGCCATCCTGGCCCTGGCGAATGTGCCGTCCTTCGATCCGAACGAATACAACGAAGTGCCGGCCGAACTGCGCAAGAACCGTGCTCTCATCGACGTGTTTGAACCGGGTTCGGCCTTCAAAGTCATCACCGCGGCAGCGGCCCTGGAAGAGGGTCTCATTCGCCCGGATACCATGATCGACTGCGAAATGGGGCGATTCAATCCGTATGGCCACACCATCAACGACGTACACAAGCTGGGCGTGGTGCCGTTCAGCCAGGCCTTCGCCGAATCGAGCAATGTAGGGTTTGTGAAGGTCGCCGCTCTGCTAGGACCGGAACGTTTGGCCGACTGGATCGCGACGTTTGGATTCGGCAAACCGGCCTGCGCCGACGTGCAGGTCGAAAGCGGCGGTATCTTCCGTCCCCTGGAGAAATGGTCGCGCCTGTCCATGGGCGCATTGCCGATTGGACAAGAGATTGCAGCGACCATGCCCCAGATGCTGCGCGCCTACGCGGTGCTGGCCAATGGGGGGCATCTGGTGGAGCCCTATCTGGTGGACAAGGTCGTCAGCCGCGACGGCATGGTCCTGTACCGGCACGAATTCAGCACGCGCAAACGGATCCTGTCCGAGGAAACGTCCCACATGATGCGCGACCTGTGTCACCTGGTGATTGCCGCCGAACATGGTACGGGCCGGCACGCGCGGATCCCTGACTTCCGGGCCTGTGGAAAGACGGGCACGGCGCAGATCGCCAAGCCAAACGGCGGCGGATACTACGACAAGAAATACACCGCGGTGTTCGCGGGCTTCGCACCGTTGGCGGCGCCCCGTATCTGCGCGGTCATTGTTGTGCAGGAGCCCGTGTATGGCCGTCACTACGGCGGGCTGGTGTCGGGGCCCGTCTTCAAGAAGGTGGTACGTCAGGCCCTCATCCACATGAACGTCACGAAGGACCCCATGTCCGACGAGGTCCCGGTCGTGGCGGTCCTGGAACCGAGACCGGTGCCTCGTCCCGCGGGGGGAGGTTCGGAAGACGCTGCCGTACCCGCACCGGCGCCGACGGAGCCGGTACCCGATCCGGACGCAGGCAGAGAGTACCTCGCGTCCTTGCCGCGCACGATTGTCCAGACGCCGAGCCTGGATTTGACGCCCATCATGCCGAGGCATCAATCGACGGAGGGGTCGGAACGGGCCGATGAAATCGAGGAGTCCGAGAGCGCGGACAATTCCGGGTTCCCCGAAGAGGCGCCGCCGGACGACCCGGACACCGTGGTGGCGCGCGAATCGATCGCGTTGTTGGAGCCAACTGAAGAAGAGTCGCTGGCCGATCTGGACGGACTGGAACTCGTCGCCTCGAAAACGGATATACCCAGTGTAGGTCCTGCCCTTCCCGACCTCCTGGGCATGACGAAACGCCAAGCCAAGGAAGCCCTGGAATCGCTCGGTCTGCGTTGGGACGTCCGCGGCAGCGGCTGGGTCGTCTCCCAGGAACCGGCCGCGGGAACCCCTGTGAACGATGTGCGGCTGTGCCGTCTCGTGTTCGACAGCAAGCGTGACACGGCATCACGCGGTGAGAATGAGTCATGACGCTCCATGAATTGGCCGCCCTGTTGCACTGCACGGCCCCGGCGCCGGGCGATGCGGCTGTGCAGGCTGTGACGGAAGATTCACGACGGGCCAAGCCCGGCGCCGTCTTCGTCGCGGTGCGCGGCGAACAGAGCGACGGGCACACGTTTGCCCGTGCGGCGGTGGACGCAGGGGCTATTGCCATCATCGGTGATCGTGCGGATACACGGGAACTGTGCGGCGTGCCGTATGTCCACTGTACCGAGCCGCGACGGGCCTTGGGCTTGGCGGCTCACGCTCTCGCGGGCGACCCGTCGAAGGCGATGACAGTCATCGGCGTGACGGGCACAAACGGCAAATCCAGTACCGTCATCCTCATTCAGACCATTCTCGAGCACGCCGGGCACGCCGCGTCGGTATTCGGCACCCTGGGCTACCGCATCGGTGGTGAGACCCTGGACGCCAAACATACCACGCCCTTCGGCGAGGACTTGGCGGCCATCTTCAAGCAGGCCCGAGACGCCGGCCAGACCCACGTGGTAATGGAAGCCAGTTCCCACGCGCTCGAGCAGGAGCGGGTGGCAGGCATCGATTTCGATGTGGCCGCATTCACAAACCTGACCCAGGACCATCTGGACTATCACTGCACCATGGACGAATACCGGCGCGCGAAACTCCTGCTGTTCGAGCGCCTGGACGGGCCGGATAGGTTTACGGTGGTGAATCTTGATGACGCCAGCGCCGATGTGTTCGTGGAGGCATCGCGGGTGCGGTGCGTAACCTTCGGAGCCGATGCCGACTGCCGGGCCCGCGATATCCGCATGGACGTTGCGCGTACGACCTTCGTGGTCGAAACGCCGTGGGGCGAGGCCGAGGTGGGATCCCGGTTGTTGGGGCACCACAACGTGTCGAACGTACTGTGCGCCGTGGCCGTGTGCGGCGGGCTGGGCGTGCCCGTGCAGACCATCGCCGCCGGCGTGGCCGCGCTGGCAAGCGCGCCGGGCCGCTTCGAGCACGTCGACGCGGGCCAACCGTTCCAAGTGATTGTTGACTACGCCCACACGGATGATGGACTGCGCAACGTGTTGACTGCGTCGCGCGCTATCTGCGGCGGCTGCGTGATCACCGTGTTCGGATGCGGCGGGGACCGCGACCGAGGCAAACGGCCCAAAATGGCCACCGCTGCTGCCGAGCTGTCCGACTTCTGCATCGTCACGTCGGACAATCCCCGCACGGAAGACCCGACGCAGATTATCGACGACGTGGTGAAGGGCATGACAGCATCGGGGAAGGTCCGTGATACGGACTACCTGGTGCTGCCCGACCGCGCCGAAGCCATCCGCGAGGGGATTCGCCGGGCAGAACCTGGCGATCTGGTGATGATCGCGGGTAAAGGTCACGAGGATTACCAAATTCTAGGAACCGAGCGCATCCATTTTGACGACCGGGAAGTGGCCCGGGCCGTGTTGGAGGAATTGGGGCACTCATGAGTTGGACGTACACGCTTGCGGAGTTGGCTGACGCGATTGACGTCGCGGTGGACGCCGGAGCCCTCGACTTTTCGTCCGTGTCCACGGACACCCGCACGCTGAGACCCGGTGACTTGTTCGTGGCTCTGTCGGGCGACCGGTTCGACGGGAGCCAATTCGTGAGTGGCGCGTTCGAGAAGGGCGCGTGCGCGGCGATCACCACCGTGCCCAACGAGGCCGGTCCGTGTTTGGTGGTGGACAGCCCGTTGGCGGCGCTCCAGACCTTCGCGGCGTGGCACCGGTCGCACCATGACCTGCCGTTGCTGGCGTTGACGGGTTCCTGTGGAAAAACAACCAC
>JAAEQP010000680.1 GCA_024231375.1 bacterium
CACCCATTGTTGCCCTAAGAAGGGCAATAATGGGACGCAAGAGCTTGGCAGTCCCCGTTTGTCGCTTCTGTTTTCGCGCAGATGTGACTTTCCCAGCAGCCCCACAGTCCGGTCTGCGTCTGCCTCCGGCGGACTCCGCTTGGTACAGTCCCCGGTTTCGCTCGGACCCTTGTCGTTTGCTGGACCGGCGCCCTCACTTCAAAGTGCCGCGGACTGCCAGCCAAACACAACCACACACCAACCATGTCATCCCGAGCGAAGTCGAGGGATCTCTTGCGAGTGGGCGCTCGCCGGACAAGCAGGTGCAGTCAGGAAACTGTCTGCGTGAGCAGTAGGCTCGGCAATCAACACCAGACTGATGACGCAGGGCAGGGATTGCCGTGTCGAGGAATCTCGCTTGTCGTTGATTCCCCCCTTGTGAGAGATCCCTCGGCTTCGCTCGGGATGACGTGCAGGGGAGTGTTTCGGGGTGCAGGACACGCCTACTGCGTCATGCTGAGTGGAACGAAGCATCTCGCGCTCCGGCGGCGCGTCCAGGGGAGCGAGATCCTTCGCGTTGCTCAGGATGACGCAAAGGGGGTGCGCTTGCGTTCGGGGACACGTAGTCGCGCCGGGGACGGCGCTTGGTACATGTCCCCGCAATGTCTACGGCTCGATATTGGCTGGGTCGTGGTGATGAGCCAACGCCCGGGCCATGTAATCGTCCCAGATCTCGATATCGAACTCGCGGATCACGTCGTCCACGGTCGTGTCGTCCATCTCACACGTCAGCAAGACACATCCCAGGTGGCCCGGGTCCGCTATCGTCACACCTCGGCCGTACTTCACTTTGGCCGCGCGCAATTTGTCCCAGTTGTAGTCGAGGTGAACGACCTTGCAGTCCAGGTTCACGCGGGCGGTGACGTAGGGGAAGTAGTTGGTGGTGGTGGCGATGGTCTCGCCCACCGGGGACAAGATGGCGCTGGGCGCCCCGGCCACGGCCGTCACGAAATGGGCGCGGCAGGAGTAGGCCCAGTAGGCCTGCATCAGACCGCCGTGGTACATGGAACAAAACACGACGAGGTCGGGACGTTCCTTGGCGTACTTCAACCGCACTTCGTCGAAGTTGAGATCGAAACAGATGGCGCACGCCACCCGTCCGAAATCGCATTCGATGATGGGGGCGTCCTTGCCACACAACACACCGTATTCGGTCGTCTCTTCGACCACCACGTGGTTCTTGTTGTAGATGCCGGCAACGTGACCTCCACGGTCGATGATCTGGGTCGAGTTGCGCCAGGTGCCGTCGTCCATCTCACGCACGGCCGAATAGGCCACGTAGCACCCGTTGTCCCGCGCCACGTCCGCGAAGAAGTCGCGCACGGTATCGCCGCGAAACCGGTAGTAGTCCAGACGCTCCTCCGTGGAATGCTCCAGGAACCGGTCGCAGGCCTCGGGTACGACGATGAGGTCAGGCTCGTCAGGAAGGACGCGGTCGATGAGATCGCGCCAATGGGCGAGCATGCGGTCGAGGGCTTCCTGACCGTGAAGCTTGCCTTCCGGACCGAACTGGAGCGATTCGGGGCCGAGTGTGCTGATGGTGATATGTCGTGCCATGGTGGACCTCCCGTTTGTTGCGGGCCAACGATACATAACCGAACCGATGCCAGTCGAGAAGATTGCATTTGGAGCCGTCATCTGCGACCATATTGACCAAAGGTCAAAATGGTGCCGGAGAGGGTTC
>JAAEQP010000681.1 GCA_024231375.1 bacterium
GACGGTTCGTCCTCGCGCACGGTGAGTTCGGTCTTGAAGGCGATGCCATCGGGCACGAAGCGTTTGTAGGGTTCGGCATTGCGGAAGAGGTCTACTTTTTTGAGCTGATTTTCGCCGGTGACGTCAATCATCAGCGTCTTTTCGGATGTGTTGGGCACAGCCGAGCCCATTAGCGCACCGTTGCCGGTGAAGAGCAAGCGGATGCGGGCATTGGTGGTGCCATAGACGTGGCGCTGGCGATAGGCGTCGAAGATGGTATCGCGGGTCAGTGCTTTGGCGAAGACCGCCGTAAGGCCGTTGGAACCGACGTGGCCCTTGTGCCCGTCGGAGTTGGCGACGAAGCCATAACGATGGCCCTGGCGCAGGAAGTGCGTGCCGTAGCGGTCGGGGCGCGAGGCTTTGATGAGGGGGATGTGGTGTTCCAGGGCATCCTCGCGCTCGTAGCTGCCGTGGCAGGAGAAGATTTCTAGCACCGGCTCGAAGGCGGGATCTGTCCACCATTCACCGTCGGCGAGGCGGCCGGGATTGTGGAAGTGCGGGATGGTGAGCGCGTTGCGCCCGTCCAGCCCGCGCCAAACTTCGCGTATGTCGGCCCATTCAGGGCGGCGGATGTCGTCGTAATCGGGAAGCTCGTTGAAGAGGACGACGGTGTCACCGCGCGTGCAGCGGTACTCGATGCCGGGGAAGACGATGAAGTCACCCGGCTGGTGGTGGGCCTTCACATCTGCCATTGTGGCTTGCCAGCGTTCACGCCCGATCTGGTTGCGCGGCTTGTCCTTCGGTTGGTGATGGTCGGTGGTGGC
>JAAEQP010000682.1 GCA_024231375.1 bacterium
CCTCATCGGCGCGTTCCGCACGACTCCGTTCCCGTCGTCCGAAACGCCGGACCAGATCATGCTGACGTGGAGCGACGATCCGCGCACGACGCAGACGGTGCAGTGGCGCACAAGCACCGAGGTCAAGGCTGGCGTCGTGCGCTGGAAAGAGAAGGGCGCCGAGGAGTTTTCGGAGACCGAGGCGTCGCTTGAAGTCATTCAAGACCGGTTGCTCATGAACGACCGCTACATCCACCACTACACGGCCTTGTTGCGCGGTCTCGAACCCGCCACGACGTACGTCTATTCGGTGGGCAGTCCGCACGCGGGGGTATGGAGCGAGGAATTCGAATTCGAGACCGCACCTGACAGCGATGCCCCCTTCTCATTCGTCTGCTTCGCCGACACCCACTACTCGGAGGATTACGGCGACCTGCTGCAGTCGGCCTTCAAACGCCATCCAGACACGGCCTTTTCGCTCATCGCGGGCGACGTGGTGAGCACCGGTCTGTACCGCAACGAGTGGGACCACATGGCGCACTACGGCCGGGGTGTGCTCGAGCGAAGACCCATGGCCCTCGCCCTGGGCAACCACGACGACCAGGACGGGCTCGGCGCATGGCTGCCGTTGGCCCTGTATGCGTTTCCCGAAAACGGCCCCGCGGGCGCAGTCCCTGAAAGCAATTATGCTTTTCGATATGGCAACGCGCTCTTCTTCGTGCTGACCGTGGGAACCTCGCACGAGGTGCAGGCAGAATGGATGGAAGAACAACTGGCCAACACGGATGCAACGTGGAGGTTCGTCGTGTTCCATTTTCCCATCTACAGCGTGGAGGAAGACTACCCCGCGATTCGCAAACGGTGGAGCAAAGTCTTCGACAAACACCACGTGGACATGGTGTTCCACGGTCATGTTCACTACTACCTGCGCACGAAGCCCATGCGAAGCGAAGAGCCCGTGGGTTCGCCGACCGAAGGCACAATCTACACGATTTCC
>JAAEQP010000683.1 GCA_024231375.1 bacterium
GACGGGTGCGCCCAAGTCTCCTCGGGGTACAGAAAAACGTGTGGACCGCCCATAACGATATGGCAGTCGGGGTTCGACTGGCGAACGCGGAGCATCGTTTCGCACACTTCGCGCCAGTCCGCGGTATAGACGGAGACCCCCAGGACGTCTGGTTCGTACTCCCGGATCCGTTCCGCCATTTGGGGAGGATCGAGATTCCGGGAATAGGCGTCCATTGCCTGGACGTCCGAATAGCCCGCGTCCCGCAGGCTCGCGCCGACGTAAAGCAGCGCCAATGGAAGCGAATTGCCCTTGTCGAACACGATGGAAGGCACGGGCATCGGTGTGTGCTTCGACGCCGGCCCGGTAGTCAACAGGATGCGCACGGTTATCCCCGGAATTGCGGCGTGACCGCGCGACTCGACCCCGTCTGGATTTCAGCATCCCTGGCGCTTGGCGTTGCACATGAAAAGCGGCGTGGCGTCGAATTCGAGAGGATGGACAAGCGGGACACCCATGTAGATTGTGGGTCTTTCGA
>JAAEQP010000684.1 GCA_024231375.1 bacterium
GATGCCCCGCAAGCAACGCTACACGGTCAAGAAGATGTGGCAGGTGATCTGCGAGGAGGGATTCGCCGGCGGGTACACCACCGTCAGGGACGCCGTGCGGCAACTCAGGAAGCAGGCCTCCAAAGAGGTCTTCATGCCGCTGACCCACCCGCCCGGAGAGGCCCAGGTCGACTTCGGATACGCCCTGGCCCGAATCGGCGGACGGCTGACCAAGGTCGCCTTCTTCGTCATGAGCCTGGTCCACAGCGACGCGATGTTCGTGATGGCCTTTCCACGGGAGTGCACCGAGGCGTTCCTCGAGGCGCACGTGGCCGCGTTCAAGTTCTTCGGGTTCGTGCCCACGCGGATCACCTACGACAACACCAAGGTCGCTGTCACCAGCATCCTCGGCGCCCATGAGCGCAAGCTCACGGCCGCCTTCGCACGTCTGGTCAGCCATTGTCTGTTCGATACGCACTTCTGCCGCGTTCGACGCGCCAACGAGAAGGGCGTGGTCGAGGGCGCCGTCCGGTACGCCCGATTGAACTTCTTCGTCCCCGTTCCCGACGTCGCGGACTTCGCCGAACTGAACGCCTATCTGCTGGCTTGCTGTGAATCGGATATGACCCGTCGGTTGTGGGGCAAAACACACTCGAAGCGCCAGTTGCTCGAGGAGGACAAGGTGGCCGGCCTCGCCTTGCCGACGGCTCCGTTCGATCCTCGCCGCCTGGTCTCGACGACCGCCACCAGCGAATCGCTGGTCCGGTTCGACACGAACGACTACTCCGTTTCGGTCGAGCACGCCCATCGACCGGTCGTGGTCAAGGCCTCGACGGGCGCCGTCGAGATCTATCGCGCCGACCAGCGGATCGCCCGACATCCTCGCTGCTGGGACCGGGAGCGGCAGATCTTCGAACCGATGCACTACCTTGCCCTGCTGGAGCGCAAGCCGGGCAGCCTCGACCACGCCCTGCCTCTGGTGGGCTGGGAGCTTCCGGAGGAGTTCGCCGTCCTTCGCCGCAAGCTCGAGGCCCAGCGCGAAGACGGGACGCTCCAGTACATCCGCGTGCTGATGCTGATGCGGGAGTACACCCAACAGCGGGTGACCATCGCAGTACGACACGCGCTGCGA
>JAAEQP010000685.1 GCA_024231375.1 bacterium
CCACTTCGCGCGCCAATTGCTCTTCGGCGAACCCGCGCCCTTCGACATCTACAACGCCGCCGACGTCACCATCCCCGGCATCCTCGCATACCGGTCGGCCCAGGAGGACGGAGCACCCATCGACGTACCGAACTTCCGCAAGAAAGCCGATCGCGACGCCTACCGCCGCGACGACGTGGGCCAAGCCCGCTACGATCTGGACGGCATGTTCCCAAAACGCGCCGACAAGACGAAGACGAAGCACTTCGACCGCGTCATCCGAGACCTGCTGCACCACGCGGGCACGGTACGGGCGTTCGCGGACTGGTCCAAGGTGTTCGGCGAGGCCCAGGACAAGGCCGCCATTGTGGGAATGGCCGATACCCTCATCGAGTCGTATCCCGACATCCGGTCCACCATGCGCAAGGCACGACGGCTCGCTGACCTCTATCCGCGTAGCGACGGAGCCCGTGTGTTGAAGGATGTGCTGGCGCTGGCCGGGGAAGAAGCCGTCCTTCGGCGCGGGTTCCTGGATGAAACGATGAAACTGCGGACGCGCATGAAGCGCAGGTTGAAGCGATGACCGGACGTCTCAACAAGATCCTCGACATCCTCACCGCCGAAGGGGAAATCTCCGTCCAGGAGTTGGCGGAACGCTTCGACGTGAGCACCATGACCGTCCGGCGCGACCTAGCTACCCTCGAACGCGACGGCATCCTCACGCGCACCCACGGCGGTGCCGTGTTGTCACGTGCAGGCGTCATCGAGTTCTCGTTCAAAGAGCAGGAACGGCGCATGGCGCCCGAGAAACGCGCCATCGCCAAAGCGGTTGCCCCCCTCGTAAAGCCCGGCATGGCGGTGACTCTCGATACCGGCACCACGACACTCGAAGTCGCCCGCGCCATCAGCGGCATCAAGAATTTGACCGTGCTGACGTCGTCGCTCGCCATCGCGTCCACCTTGTACCCCCACGACAACATCGAGTTGGTGCTGTTGGGCGGCACGGTGCGGCGCGGTAATCCGGACCTGTCGGGATGGATGACCGAGGACAACCTGAAACAGTTCAAGTCGGACCTCGCCATTCTGGGCGCGGACGGTGCCGATAGCGACGGAGTCTACACAACGGACCCCAGCATCGCGCGCGTGTCCCAATCCATGATGGCAGGTGCCCGGCAACGGGTGCTCGTCGTGGATCACAGCAAGTTCGCGCAGAGCGCTTTCGTGAAATGCGCCGACTGGTCTGAGGTGAACCGGGTCGTCACGGATTCGGGTATCGCATCCCGGGACCGACAGTGGCTGAAACGGTCCGTGAAGGAACTCACGGTCGTGGACCCCGAACGCGCGGAATAGCGTCGAACGAAGGCGGAAAATCCGGGACTGTACCAAGCGAGCGAAGCGAGACGGGACTGTCCCAGGCATTTTGAGGAGAACAACATCCGCATGTGGCGAGAAACGACGAAGCACGAACGGAATCTGACCATCTTCCAGGATGAATTGGACGGATTCCTGCCCGACCGCGTCCTGGATTTCCATGTCCACGTGTGGAACGAGGGCGTGGTACCGGCAGGCGACATCTATTCATGCGGCGGGCATCCCATCACGAAATACGACTTCGACGATCTGCGGCAGGACCTGCCCGAAACGTACCCCGGCCGCGAAACGGCCGCGGTTTGTTTCGGAACGCCCCACGTGGATTACGACAAACCTCGCAACGACGCCTACGTGCGCGAGCACTGCGACAACGAACGCTTCTTCGGCTTCCGGCTGTTCGACCCCGTCAACGACACGCCCAAATCCCTCGGCGCCGACTTAGATAACGGCCGTTTCCTCGGACTGAAACCGTATCTGAACTACGTCCGCAAACCCGACCCCAACGACGTCGAGATCCACGAAATGCTGCCCGCCTGGGCCATGGAGATGGTCAACGAGCGCGGCCTCATCGTCATGCTCCACATCCCGCGCAAGCAACGCCTCGCCGACCCGTTGAACCAAGGTCAGGTGGTGGAGTTGTGCGTGCGCTACCCGCGCGCGAAGATCGTGCTCGCCCACATCGGCCGCGCCTACTACCTCAAGAACATCGTCGGCCATCTCGACCGCTTGCGCAGTCTACCCAACCTGTACTTTGATCTCGCCATGCTCAACCATTGGGAAGTGCTGGAGTATCTCTTCACCAACATCGACGCCCACAAGATCCTCTACGCTACCGACGCCCCCATTTGCCTGGCCCCCGGCAAGTCCGTCGAGATCAACGACCAGTACACCTACGTCACGCCGGTGCCGTGGTCACTGTCCATCTCAGACGACCACGGGAAACTCGCCGTTACCGGGTTTGTGTCCGAAGAACTGCGCGCCATCAAAGCCGCCGGCCACCGGGCCGGCCTGTCCGACGC
>JAAEQP010000686.1 GCA_024231375.1 bacterium
AAACGGGCATTCCCATCTGCAAGCGAGCATCCTTGGGCCTTCGTTGACCGTGCCGGTGGGCGACGGTAAGCTAATTGTCGGAACGTGGCAGCAGATCTTCCATCTCGAGTGTGATGTGAAACCGCGGACGCGGACGATTGTGGTGACGGTGAATGGGGAGTAGGCTGAAGTCAGAAGACAGGAGACGCCGAGCGAAAGGCTGTGACGGAGGCGAGGCTTGTGAAACGGACGCGACGGAGTTTTATGAAGGGGACGGCGGCGGCGGCTGGAATTGTGGTCACCTCGTGCCGTAGTGGGAAACCGGACAGGACCGCGGCGAGCGAGTCGGGCGGGTGTGCGAGGCGCGGAGAGCGCGGTTCGAAAGGAACGGTGGATATGAGAGATCGCATGGAAGACGCGCTCCTGGGCGCGAATGCGGAATACGTCGAGATTCGACTGGAAGAGTCCAGTTCGACGAGCATGGCGTATCGCGGGAAAGAACTTGACAGTATGGATGCGTCGTCGAGTGTCGGCGGGATCGTTCGGGCACTCGTGAAGGGCGGATGGGGTATCGCCACCTTCAACAGCCTCGAGGGCCTCGAGGGGCGCGTCGCGGAAGCATGCGAATCGGCGCAGTTGGTCGGGCGCGAGGAGACCCAGTTCGCCCCGGTGGAGCCGGTGGTCGATGAGATGACGGCAACGCTGGAGAAGGACTTCCGGGAAGTCCCGCTGGCAGAGAAGAAGGCGTTGATTGAGGAATACAACCGCATCGTTCTCGGGCATCATGACCAGGTCGAGACCTCAAACGTCTTCTATTACGACAAGTTTCGCACGGTGTGCTTCGCGAACAGCGAGGGGGCCTTCATCCGGGATGAGCGGCCGACCACGGGGGTCCACATCAGCGCCACCGCGCGGGACGGGAGCAATGTGCAGCATGGCTCGGAGAGCGCGGCGGGCAACTCGGGTTACCAAGTAGTGGAGGGCCTCCACGACAGGGCCGAAATCGCGGCGAAACGCGCGGTGGACCTGCTGTCGGCGCCGCCGGTGAGTGGAGGCACCTACACGGTGGTGACGAATCCCAAGCTCACGGGCGTGTTTGCCCACGAGGCCTTCGGCCACCTGAGCGAGGCCGACTTCGTCTACGAGAACGAGAACATGAAGGACATCATGGTGCTCGGAAAACGCTTCGGTCCGGACATGCTGAACATTGTCGATGACGGCTCCATCCCCGGACTGCGCGGCACGCACCGCTACGACGATGAAGGCGTCAAGACGCGCAAGAACTATCTCATCAAAGACGGCGTTTTGGTGGGAAGACTGCATTCCCGGGAGACGGCGGCCAAGATGGGAGAGAGTCCGACGGGCAACGCGCGTGCCATTGGTTATGGGCATCCTCCGATCGTGCGCATGACGAATACCTACATCGACCAAGGCGAGGTCTCCTTTGAGGACATGATCAAGGACATCAAGCTGGGCGTCTATGCGTGTGACATGATCGGCGGACAGACGGCCATGGAAATGTTTACGTTCAGCGCCGCGTACGCCTACATGATTCGGGACGGGAAAGTGGCGGAGTTGGTGAGAGACGTTGTGCTGACGGGAAATGTGTTTGAGACGCTCCAGAATGTGGACGCGATTGGTGACAAACTTGAATGGCCGCCAGGGGGCGGTGGCTGCGGCAAGGGAGGCCAGTCGCCGCTGCCGGTCGGCTTGGGCGGGCCGCACGTCCGCATCCAGAACGTCGTGGTGGGAGGGCGCCAATCATGAAGGCCAGACAAGTCGTTGAGAAAGCGATGTGCGGGGCCCACGGCGCCCAGGCATCTTTGCGCGAAAGCGAATACACCAACGTGTCCTTCGAGAACGGGCGGCTCAAGTCCGTGGAATCGAGCCAGAATACGAATTTGGCGGCCCGCGTCATCAGAGACGACAGAGTCGGCACTTCGTACACGACCGACGTGACGGACGTGGAAGGCGTGACTACGCGCGCCCTGGACGCGGCGGAGTTTGGCAGCATCGCGCACTATGAATTCGCCGGTCCTGCCGAGTATCCCGCTGTGAAGGTCCATGACAAGCGGGTCGTGCCGGTGACGAAAGAGGAGATGGTCGCCATCGGTGAAGAGATGGTCGCCATGTTGCGCGACTATGACGCGGACATCCAAGTGAGCGCAGGAGTATGGCGGGGCATCGGCAAGAGCGAGATCGCGACCTCGGCCGGAGCCGAAGGCGCGACGGAGAGCACGAGTTTCGGAGCCCATTTGACGGGCCTGCGGGTTCGAGGCACGGACATGCTGTGGGCGGGCGACAGTTTCGGGTGGCACAGCCGCGAGGTCGACCACGTTGCCGTGGCGCGCAAGGCGGTGGAACGGTTTCAACTGGCGGAGAAGACCGCATCGGTCAAGTCCGGAGATCTGCCTGTCCTGTTCACGCCGGAGGGCATGCGCGTGCTGCTGCTCGCGTTGGTCCTTGGCGTGAACGGCAAGAACGTGTTCCTCGGCTCCTCGCCCCTGAAGGAACGCTTGGGCGAGACCATCGCCGACTCACG
>JAAEQP010000687.1 GCA_024231375.1 bacterium
CTCGGTGGACCGCATCGAGAACCCGCGCACCACGAATGCAATCGCGCCGCCCAGTGTGCTACACTTCCGTTCTATGACTTCCGATGCAGACAAGCCCCTGATCGTGCAGTCCGACCGGTCTATTCTGCTTGAGACGGACGGTCCTTGTTTCGAGGATGCCCGCGACAGCATTGCCGCGTTTGCGGAGCTGTTGAAGTCGCCGGAGCACATCCACACCTACCGAATCACGCCGCTATCCCTCTGGAACGCCGCGGCCTCGGGCATGGACGCACCCGAGATCGTCGCCCACCTGGAGCGGTTCAGCAAATACGAAGTTCCCCAGAACGTCATCGCCGAAATCAGAGACACGGTGGCGCGCTACGGGCGCATCAAGCTCTACAAGGAACCCGACGGGCAACTGGTTCTTCAATCCGAAGACAGCCTGCTCATCACCGAGTTGCTGAACCAGAAGACCTTGCAGCCCTACATCTCGGGATCGCCGGACGGCCACCGCATCTTCGTGAGCCCCGAGAATCGTGGTAATGCAAAAAGCGCCCTCATCAAGATCGGGTTCCCCGTCGAAGATTTGGCCGGCTACATCGAAGGGGCGCCGCTTGAGTTCGTTCTACGCGATGAAGCCCTGTGCGGAAAAGCCTTCGGCCTCCGCAAGTATCAGTTGGAGGCCATCGGCGCGTTCCACATGAATGGGTCGAACCACGGCGGAAGCGGCGTAGTCGTGCTGCCGTGCGGCGCAGGCAAAACCGTGGTGGCCATCGGCGCCATTCATGCCCTGCAAACACAGACCCTCGTACTTACGACCAATACCGTCGCATTGCGTCAGTGGAAGAGCGAACTTCTCGACAAGACCACCCTGACCGAGGACAAGATCGGCGAGTACAGCGGCGAGTCGAAGGAGATTCGGCCCGTGACGCTGGCCACCTACCAGGTGCTCACGTACCGGAAGGCCAAGGACAGCCCCTTTGTCCACTTCAGCCTCTTCGACGACGGCCACTGGGGCCTCATCGTCTACGACGAGGTGCATCTCCTCCCCGCACCGGTGTTTCGCGCAACAGCCGCGCTCCAGGCGCGGCGCCGTCTCGGACTGACCGCCACCTTGGTGCGCGAAGATGCGCGCGAGGACGATGTCTTCAGCCTCATCGGCCCGAAGAAGTACGACGTGCCGTGGAAGGTGCTGGAGAAGCAGGGATGGATCGCTCAGGCCCTTTGCACGGAAGTGCGCGTGCCGTTGATCGACGAGGACCGGTACCGGTACGCAATCTCCGACAAGCGTAAGAAGTTCCGCATCGCATCGACCAATCCCACGAAGGACACGCTGTGCGAACAACTGGTGAAGAAGCACGAGGGCGACAATATCCTCATCATTGGCCAGTATCTCGACCAGTTGAAAATCCTGGCGAAACGGTTCAAAGTGCCCATCATCACGGGGCAAACGCCGAACAAGAAGCGCGAGGAACTGTATAGCGCGTTTCGCGAAGGCGAATGCAAACTGATGATCGTATCGAAGGTGGCGAACTTCGCCATCGACCTGCCCGACGCCAATGTGGCCATCCAAGTTTCGGGCACCTTCGGCTCGCGCCAGGAAGAGGCCCAGCGCCTCGGCCGCATCCTGCGTCCCAAGGAGGACAACTCGCTGGCCCGGTTCTACTCGCTCGTGTCGCGCGACACGTGCGACCAGGACTACAGCGTGAAGCGCCAGCTTTTCCTGACGGAACAAGGCTACCGGTACGAGATTCGCAACGCCGAAGAGATTGGACCGGAAGTGGCCCCGGAAGGAGCCGCATCGGCTCAGGACATCTGATATGGCCACGGTGCGTATGCTGTGCGGTCCTCAGCGGTCGAAACGCGCACGCACCACCCACAACCTCATCGCCGCAAACCCGGACCGCTCCGTCCTTCTGGTTCCCACGCGCCCCTTGGCGCGACAGCGCACCGAAACTCTCCTCCTCGACCACGACATGCCCGGCGCATGGGGCAGACCGGTTCTAACGTTCCAGGATTTCGCCTCGGACATACTCCGCCAGGGCGGAACGAATGCACTCGGCCGCGATCTCTCCCCCATCTCCGACTTCGAACGCCGGTTGCTCCTCACAAGTGCAGTACGCACCCTTGCCGGCGAAGGCACGCTTGCCCCATACGACGATGTGGCGGATACACCGGGGTTCGTGGCGCACATGCTGCGCACCATCACACAACTCAAGCAGGCCGCCATCGAACCGGGGGAATTCCGGAAGCGCATGGCGCGCAGGGAACGCGCCGCCAGCATCGACACCGTTGTGGCCTCCGTGTACGAGGCGTACCAGGAAGCGCTCATCCAAGCGGATGCATACGATCTGGTGGGGGTCTACTGGGAAGCGGCCCTGCTGTGCGGCGACGACCCTCTCGCGCTTCGCGAAGTCGACGTACTTATCCTGGACGCCTTCGACGACTTCACCCCCTCCGAATTCCGACTCTTGAGCGCCATCGAACCGCATGTGCGCGAACTGGTGTTTGGCATGTGCCTCAACCGTGGGGCGCCGAGTCAGGGCGACCTGTATGCCTTGCCCGAGGCGACGGCGCAAGCGATTGTCAGTACCTTCCACGACGTGACTGTAGAGGAATGTCCGGAAGCCCCCCAGGAACGATTGTCTGAATTCGTGGCCTCCGAGATGTTCTGGCGGGACGTGCCGGCACTTCCGGCGGATGCAGTCCCCAATGTGGCTCTGGCGCCGTGCGCGGGCCACGTCCATGAAGCAGAAACCATCGGCCGCCGAATCAAATCCCTCCTGCTCGAGGGAAATGTCGGTGCGGACGAGGTCGCCGTGGTGTACCGCGACTGCTCGGAAGCCGCGGGCACGGTTCGCGCCGTGTTCTCGGAGTTTGGGATCCCGGTCCGGTTCCCCGAATCGGCCCGCCTTGCCGAGAGTGCTGTGATGGGGCTGCTCCTGGACCTTCTGGAATCCCTCGACGACTGGCCGCGTGACGCGGTGGTTGATGTGGTGGGGTCGCCCTGGTTTCAGCCCGAAGGAGGGCCCGCGGCAGCCCGGCAGACAGCGTTCCGCGCATTGTCGCACCATGCCCGCGTCGTTGCGGGCGAGAAAGACTGGTTCCGGCACGTCCAGCATCTCGCAGAACGCTTGGATCGGGCGGACAGCGAGGAAACGGATGCCATCGCCGCGCACATCCCGGATGCCCATGCCTGCACCCTCGCCCTGATAGAAGCGCTGATTCGGTTCAGGGAGATTGCCGCCCTGTTTCCGCGCACCGGTACGGCCGACACGTTCCTCCGGGGGATATCCGACGCGATCGGCCTGTTGGGCGTGGCTCAGGCGCTTGAGGACGACTCTCGTGTGGCGATGTCCGTGCGTGCCCGTGAGACGCGAGCGGTTGACGCGCTGCACGAACTCCTCGGATTGGTCGGTCCTTCCTTCCGCCTTGTCCATGCCGGCAGCGACGTCACCCGCCGCGAATTCGTGGCCCTGTTTCGGCAGGCCCTACGCGACACCCCTTGGCCTGAACCGGGACCAACGGGTCCGGCCGTGCATTGCCTGTCCGCAGACAGAGTCAGACAACTCCGCTTCGATCACGTATTCTTCGCGGGAGTGAACGAAGGTAGCGTCCCCCGCCCACCCGCGACGAGCGCCGTCTACGGCGATCAAGATTTGGACGAGTTTGAACGCCTCGGCATCCCCGTGGACGACAAGCGGAAACATGCCGAACGGGAACGCCTCCTGTTCCATCATGTGGTGAGCGTAGCGCGCAGCCACCTTCACATCAGTTGGTGTACCTTGGCACGGGATGGAAGGCCCGCAAGCCCAAGCCCCTTCGTGGACGACGTGCGCGACCTGTTGAAGGACGCTGCCGTGGTCCACCCCGATCCGCACGCGTCGTCGTTTGTACCGGACCCCACTGACGTTTCCAGTGAGCGGGATCTGCTCAACACAGCCATGACCCAAGGTGTAGAGATGGCGGGCGTGGGGCTCGATGACCGCCTCGCATCCGTGAAGGCACGGGCAACGGTCGAGGCTCAACGGCAGAGTCCGCGGCCTTTCGGTCCGTATGACGGGGTTCTGTCCGATGATGCACTCGTCGCCACCGTGGCGGACACCTACGGCCGGGAGCATCAATTCAGCGCCAGCCAACTGGAAGCATACGCGGGCTGTCCCTTCCGATTCTTCGTGGCGCGGATTCTCGAGATCGACGAGGTGGAAATCCCCGTTGAGGAATTCGACGCGCGTGTGCGTGGCCTGATTCTCCACGAAATCCTTGAACGGTTCCATCGCGCCTTTCGAGGGAGATCGGTAATGGATATCGAGCCGGACGAGGCTTCGGCGGCCATGCACGGCATCGTTGAAGAAGTGTTCGCGCGCCGGGCACGCCAGAGCGTGACGGCGCCGGATGGCGTGGTCCGGGTAGAGCGTGAACGGATGGCCACCGTATTGACCCGCTATCTCCGCATCGAGCGCGAGTTCGGTGAAGCCGACTGGAAACCCACCGAGTTCGAGGTGAGTTTCGGCACCGTGCGCGGCGCTGCGCCGGAACCACCGTCGCGGGAAGACCCCTTCGTACTCACCACGCCTGGAGGTCCCGTCCTCGTCAACGGACGCATTGACCGCATTGACGTTCGCGACGACGCCCTTCGTATCCTGGACTACAAGACCACCGTCAGGACACAACCGAAGGACATCCTGGCAGGCACGTCGCTGCAACTGGGGCTGTACGCATTGGCGGTCGAGGGGCTGCTATTCGAAAACGCGCCGTGCGACGAGGCGTGGTTCGCGGCCGTGGGGCGTCCCCGGAAGAAGTGGCGCGAGGCCCTCGCCAAGAAGGCAAAGAAAGCGCCGTGGGCCGAGCGGGATTCCATTCTGCGCCAGGCTGTCTCGAAGGCCGTGGCAGGCATCCGTTCGGGCCACTTCCCCCCCGCGCCCAAAGACGATGGCTGCAAATACTGCCCATGCAGCGGCGTGTGCCGCTACGAACCCGGGCGTATGCGGCGGAAGCAGGGCGATACCGGCGCCGAAGGGGAGGGTCGTCCATGAGGCCCACCGACGCACAGGAACGCGCCATCACGACCATCGACCGGGATGTGTGCGTGGACGCGGGAGCCGGGTCTGGAAAGACCCGTGTGCTCATAGGCCGCATTATGTACCTTCTCCAGCAGAAGCACGCGACCTTGGACGAAATCGTGGCCATCACGTTCACCGAGAAGGCGGCGTCGGAAATGAAGGAGCGGCTGCGCCGGTCGTGCCGCGAGCAAGCGCCTCGGGACGACTCGGACCGCATGACCTTCTGGCGCGATATCGAGCGCCGCGTCGACACAGCCCGCATTTCGACGATTCACGGGTTCTGCATGAACCTGCTGAAACAGAATGCCTTCAGCGCCGGCTTGGACCCCGAATTCGCCATGCTGTCGGAAGCGGAATCCCATCTGCTTCGTAGCGAAACCGTCCAGGAAACCGTGCATCGCCTGTTGGACGAGGAAGACGAGGCCGCCACGCGATTGGCCGTTGAACTGGGCACCGGACGTCTGTCAACGGAATTGCGCGGGATGCTCAACCAGACTGCTTCCCTCGAACGCATTGTCTCGTCACCCGACTACGCCGACCCGGAAGCTCTGGCTCGCCGCTGGGAGGAATGGGTCGCTCCGCGCAGGCACGCCCTGTGTGTCGACCTCCAAGCGAAGCTACGCGCGGCTGAAGGATGCTGCACGAAGACGGATGACCGCCGTGAGGTCCTGCGACAAAACCTGACCCGCATTCTGGATGCGGTGCTCTCCGCGGATGACCCAACGGCCGCCTGCGCCGCCATGGCGGAAGTCGGGGGACTCACGGCGCGGGGCGGGTCCAAGAAGAACTGGACGTCCGAGGACGCCTGGCAAGAGGTCAAGGATGTGCTGGACGGGCTTCGTGAGGCCGCTTCCTGGGCGGCCGAGGGCCATGCACTAGGCGCTATTGGCCTGAAGTCGGCGCAGCTTGCGTGCGACTTGGTATCGACCTACCGCCATGTGGCGACGGCCTTCGAGGAAGCGAAACAGGCGCGCAACGCCTTCGCCTTCGACGACCTGATCCTCATTGCGCTCAGCATCTTGCGGGACAACGACGAGGTCCGTAGCCGCGTGGCGCAAGGCATCAAGCATCTACTCATCGACGAGTTTCAGGACACCGATTCGCGGCAACTCGAAATCGCGCGGCTGTTGACCGGCGACACCGAGGGGCCGCGCCTCTTCATCGTGGGCGACGCCAAACAATCCATCTACCGGTTCCGGGGTGCGGAGGTGGAGGTGTTCGGCGACGCGCGCCAGGACACGCAGGAGCAGATCGTCCTGAAGGACAACTTCCGCACGCTTCCGGATGTCCTGGAGTTCGTGAACGACCTGTTTGCCCGTTCCGGGCTGTTGCACCGCGTGGAACCCGAATACCGGCATTTGGAACCGTTCCGCACGCCGGTGGACGAGGCGCGTGTCGAAGTGCTGGCCGTACCGGGCATGGATGGCGCCAACACGGACGACTACCGAGAGCACGAGGCGGAAATGATCGC
>JAAEQP010000688.1 GCA_024231375.1 bacterium
CTTACTACGGACAGCATCCCGCCGAGGCCGAGGGGATCACGGGCGACACGGCCCTGTTCCGGTATGTGGCCACGCAACTCCCCATCGGCCTGCCGGGCCTGATCATCTCGGCCATGCTGGCGGCCGTGATGTCCACCCTCGACTCGGGCATGAACAGTTTGGCGGCCGTGGCGACCAAGGACATCTACATCCAGTACTTCCGCCGCGACGCATCGGAACGGCAACAGGTGGCGTTCTCGCGAATCATGACGGTCGTGGTCGGGCTATTCGCCATCACGGTGGCCATGATCATCGCGTCCGTGGCGGAATCCATCAAGGAATCCATCATGGAAGCCTACACCATCTGGGGGGCCGTGTCGGTGGTGCTGGTGCCGGTGTTTCTGCTCGGGGTAACGACGCGGCGTGTCAACAGCTTCCACATCGTTGTATCCTGCATGGTAGCCTGGCTGGTGACGGCCGGCATGGTGCTGTGGTACGTCCTGTCGAAAGGCACGGATCACGAAGTGAGCTTCATGGTGGTCGCCGTTCCCGGGGTGGTCGTGATGCTCATCATCGGATACGCGTGCGCCCTGTTCTCTCGTGCACCTATCGACCCTGAGAAGGTGAAGGGGCTCACCCTGCTGACGTTGCGGCAGAAGGATTAGGGGGAGGACGGAGGAATCCGGAGTCTTTCACCACGAAGGACACGAAGAGCACGAAGGACGAGAGGGTGTCGCCGGGGTTTCTTCATTCAGCTACAGATTCACGCAGATGGACACTGATGGGAGGAGTTGGAGACCTGTCGGTCGGAAGATGTGGCTCGGTCTGAGACCGGCCACAACGGAGGCCGCGACCGGCCACAGCGGGCATGGGGCGAGAGGTCTACTGCGCGCGCACCTCGTCCAGGAGGCGCATGCCGTTGTTCCAGAAGAGGTCTTCCACCCAGGCGTCGGACAGGCCGGCCC
>JAAEQP010000689.1 GCA_024231375.1 bacterium
CCCGGAACGCCCTAAAGGGCGCACTACATACCCGCACCCCAACCTCCGGATGTGCCACCTTCAAGCGCAGCTTGTGGGTGTCCGGATTGCCCGCGACCACACGCATACCCCAACGCGTCCCCTCTCTTCGGTAGGGTCGCGCTCTGTCGCGACCGGGATACGTGGAGGTGTTTGAGGTCCAGGCGAAGACGGACGACGCATAGGTCGACCCTACCTTCGCGCACATCTCTGTCTCTTGCCGCATCATGAGCGCGGCCCGTTCGGCACGTGAAACATTCCCGCAATCCCGTCCTTGAGCGGGCGATAGACGCACGGACTTCGGTCGAGCGAACGGTAGAGCAGGAAGAAGCCCACAGGGTTCAACACAATCGCCACGGAAGAGGCCGCCGCGAATGCGCCAACGTAAAAGTCGTTGCCAGAACCCAGCAGACCCGACGCGAGCGGGATGAGCAGGGCCATGGCCATGAACCAAACGAACAGCACCGCGTGCCGCGCGTATGGAATGCGTCTGGCTGATCTCAGGTCGATGACAGTCGCCACAAGCGTGGCCCCTGCGGTCGCAGCGATGAGGGCCGCGGGGGCCCACGAGAACCTCCCTCGAAGGACAAAGC
>JAAEQP010000690.1 GCA_024231375.1 bacterium
AGGCCGGCCTCTGCCACATCCACAGCGAAAATGTACCGCCTGGGTGAGTGCTCGCCGAGCCCCCAGAGCTGATCGGTTAGCAGGTCGTAGAGCAGATCTTCAGGACCATCGATCCACGGTATCACCGCGCCGAACCCGCTCTCCGAGTTGGTGGCCAGCGCACCTCGACCCGACGCTGGCTCGCTCGACGACAGGAAAAAATCACCGTCGTGGGCCACTGCGCCCTGCACGTGGCTGTAGCCCATGTAAAAGGCCTCTTCGGGGTAGAACGTCCCGGACGGTAGACGGTGCGTCGTCGCATCCAGAGGCCAGTGGTACACACGGCCGGCTGCCGAATCGCTGTCGTACTCTCCCGAGATCAGACTGGGAGGCGAGGTGCTCCGGTCCAAGCCGACGAACGAGTACTGCGGACTGCAAGCAGATGCATGCTGGTAGGTCCCTATCTGCGGCACCACGTACTTGTATTCATAGGCGTAGTAGGCGGAATCCGCGGCACTGTAGCCTATTGTGTCCTGTGATGTGTCCACGCTGAGAATGCGACCCAGATCGAAGACGCGGAACCCGTTCGACGTGTCCGTCACGTAGAGATACGAGCCGAACCATACCGCGCCGCCGCCGTGGACATCAATGGCGCGAAAGTTGGCCCGCGCGCCGTCGTGGTACGGCTCCACCAGCAGGAGCAACCGGTAGCTCACCTCGCTCGGGTCCGTGGCGTCGGCAAGGTTGATACGCACGCCCTTTCCGCCCGGGGACGATGGGTCCTCGGCCGCGCTGTAGTACCAAGTCGCGATCACCACTCGCTTGCCGTCCACGAGACCGCTGGCATCGGCGTCCGGCGAGCCAGTGAGGCCCTGAGGAATCCAGTACGCCACGTTGAGGTCGCCACTGTTCCACGCGAACGCCCACTGGACGCCGGGAACCCCTGCGTCGCCGGAAAGAGTTGCCGGGTCGACCCAGCTTCCCTGTCGATTTAGATCCAACAGCACATTCTGCACGGTCACGACCTGAAGGGCGGTCGCGAGCTCGTCAACCAGCGTTGCTTGCGAACTCCAGGTGTCCCGGTCCTGCATGGGAAACGCACAGCGATC
>JAAEQP010000691.1 GCA_024231375.1 bacterium
GAAGGCCCCGCACGCTCGGGCGACGGTTCTGGTGGACGCCAACGGGGACGTTCACCTTGACGGACAGAAGGTTCAGGTCGGGCAACTCACACAACGCGCGGGCCGGTTCATCATGCGGCACGCCAAGGGCGAGATCGTTGTGCGTGCGGATGGTCGGGCCGAAACCGTCTACGTGGTGCGGGTTCGCGAGGCCCTGCGGCTTGGAGGTGTGCGGCGGATTCGGCACGAGTGGCCTACAGGTCGCGCGGCCATCTTCCCCCGGACGGGCCCGCAGATACGCGCAGCCATGGCGAAGTGGACCCACATGTTCGCGCATCCGGAGGATTACATCCGGCCCCCCCGCGAACAGGCGCGCGAAGCCATCCGAGCCGTCCGGAGGGAAGTCGAACGACTCAGTGCCCGTCGCAAGGCCCTGGATCAATACGTGGCGGAACTGCTAAAGGTCTCGGCGAGACAAGACGATGCGCAATGACACGCATGTCGAACGGGCACGTTGCGTGGCGCTTGCGGTTCCGTCGCGGTTCCGATATCCTCACCGGTTTGTCGGTTCGTGTCGGGGTAGTTCACACCAAGCTAGGTGAGAAGGCCAACAATGATGAAATGGAACAGTAGACGGCGGGGGTGGCTGTGTTGGGTCTGTCTGGCGGCTGTACTGGCGGCGTGGAATAC